>NZWI01000054.1 GCA_002701875.1 Fidelibacterota bacterium | reverse complement strand
TTTGGCATAGATATGTCTGTAACAAAACATGTGTTAATGTTATGGATTGTAGCTTTTGTAGTTTCTTTATTTGTAATTATACCCATTCGAAAATATGTGCGTCAATCGAGCTACAATCCTTCTAAAGCATCAAGCGCTATCGAGGCTATTGCGCAGTTTATCAGAGATTCTATCGTTTCTCCAAACGTAGGTCCAAAATGGGTAAACACCTGGACACCTCTTGTGCTTACTTTTTTCTTTTTTATACTTTTTGCAAATGGAATTGGAATGATTCCAATTTTTGATCTATTGGGGGTTATAAATAAATTCGTTCACTCTAGTTTTATAGATAGCTTATTACATGGCGGGGCAACAGCAACTGGTAATTTCCATGTGACTGCGGCGCTTGCTTCAATCACATTTTTTGCAATAATAATCGCTGGCACCAAAGCACATGGCTTTATAAACCATTGGAAAAATCTTGTGCCGCATGGGCTTGCTTGGCCAGTATATATAATTTTAATCCCCATTGAATTAATGGGGATGATTGTAAAGCCATTTGCTTTAACAATGAGATTGGCAGCAAATATGACAGGTGGTCACATTGCTATTTTAGCACTTCTATCATTGACGGCTATTTTTGCCGAAATTTTTCAATCAACTGTAGCAGGTATTGGAGTTGCTTTAATCTCAGTGCCAATGGCTACAGCAATTTCTGGACTTGAAATAATTGTTGTTCTTGTGCAAGCATATGTTTTTACATTGCTCACTGCAGTATTTATTGGAATGGCAATTAATGTTCATCATTAAATAACTAATAAGGAAACAATAATATGGAACCTACAATGTATCTCCCAATTGGACTTGGCTTAATCGTTATCGGAGCTGGTCTCGGTATTGGTAAATTCGCTGCAGCTGCAGCAGAAAGTATTGCACGCCAGCCTGAAGCGGCTGATAAAATTACAGGTGCTGTAAATTTACCGTTATTTTTGCTTGAAGGTGTTGCAATCTTAGCAGAAGTATTTGCTTTTTTAATGCTTGTTCTCTAAAACAAAAAAAATTATAGGAGAATAAAGTGAATCCTNGTAGTCATANCTATTNTTGCAGAAACTACTTCTGATAAAAANCCCNTAGTTGCCNTAACTCCTGGNTTATACATTTGGACAATTATCACATTTNTACTCTTATTNTACNTTCTTGCAAAATTNGCNTGGAAACCTTTGTTAAAAATGCTNGANGANAGGGAGAATTTGATTAAGNATTCTNTNAATGATGCTGAGAAAGCAAAGTTAGAATTAGAAANACTTANNGAAGAATCTGAGAAGATTATGGNAAAAGCTAGAGTTGATGCACAANNAATTNTAGCAGAGNGTAAATCAACAGCAGAAAAGGTTAAAGNAGACACGATAGCAAAAGCCAAAGANGNAGCAANTAANATTCGNGATGANGCNAAAGAGCAGATTCANGTGGAAAAGGATAAAGCTTTAAATGANATTAAAAAAGAAGTTGNTGATCTTTCTATTTCTNTTGCTGAAAANCTGATTAACAAAAANCTTAGNGATGCTGANAATANAGNAATGATTAAGGANTCGCTCAAAAAAGTTAAACAATATGAAGCTTGAGTCTAAAGCAAAACACTATACTGATGCACTTTTCACAGTTGCTGAAAAATCCAAATCTGAAAAAGAAGTAAAAGATTCTATAAATCTTGTCAACAGTGTCATGAAAGAATCTTCAGAATTTCGTGCATTCTTATTATCTAAACGAATTAGTGATGNTGATAAGGCCAAAGTAGTTCAAGAGGGATTTGGAGAACAGTGTCATCCCATTGTTTGTGAATTTATTGGATTAGCAAGTGGAGAAAATTTGATTAAACTTTTTCAATTGATCGAAAAACTCTATTCTATGAAGTATGCTGATGTGATGAATCATGTTGAAGTAACCGCTCATGTATCTGATGATTTAGATCAGGCAGANCAAACAGAATTAAAATCATCTTTAGATTCAATTTTGGGTAAAACATCGGAACTTAATGTCCAAGTTGACCCAAATCTATTAGGAGGTATTAAACTGCGTGTTGGNAACAAATTTCTGGACGCATCGATCCAAAATCATTTGGAGAAAATGCGACAGACATTATTGGACNCATAAATTTATAAAAAGGAAATCATGGATATCAAAACGGAAAATATTGCCAGCTTACTTAAAGAACAAATTGGAAAGTTCGACTTGTCTGTTGATGTTTCTGAAGTTGGTGAAGTAATTGAAATTGGTGATGGTGTCGCCCGTGTTAGTGGGCTTGAAAATGTAATGAGTTCAGAGCTTGTTGAATTACCAAATGATGTATTTGGCATGGCTTTAAATTTAGAGGATGACAATGTTGGAATAGTTTTATTTGGTGAAAGCAGCTTAGTAAAAGAGGGTGATTTAGCTAAAAGAACTGGTAAAGTTGTGGAGGTGCCTGTAGGAGATGCAATGTTAGGACGCGTGGTTAATCCTCTCGGGCAACCTATAGATGGTAAAGGACCTATCGACACAAAAGAGTCTCTTGCAATTGAACGTAAGGCTCTTGGCGTAATGGCAAGAGCGCCAGTTAAACAGCCTTTACAAACTGGTCTTAAAGCGGTTGATAGTATGATTCCGATTGGTCGTGGTCAAAGAGAGCTTATCATTGGCGATCGTCAAACTGGGAAAACGGCTGTGGCTGTTGATGCAATTATTAATCAAAAATATACCCATGATACTGAAACACCAGTTTATTGCATTTATGTTGCCATTGGTCAAAAAGCATCGACAGTTGCTGCAATAGTAGCTGAACTGGAATCTCATGGTGCTATGGAATACACAACAGTAGTGACTGCCAATGCTTCTGATGAAGCGCCACTTCAGTACATTGCACCATACTCAGGGTGTGCAATGGGTGAATATTTTNGTGATAACGGAAAACATAGCCTGATCATATATGATGATTTATCTAAACAAGCAGTTGCTTATCGCCAAATGTCTTTAATCCTTCGAAGGCCGCCAGGAAGAGAAGCATTTCCAGGAGATGTTTTCTATCTTCATAGCCGCTTACTAGAAAGGGCATCTAAACTTTCTGATGATCTAGGGGGAGGTTCATTAACTGCATTACCAATTATTGAAACACAAGAAGGTGATGTCTCTGCATATATTCCAACGAATGTAATATCAATAACGGATGGTCAGATATACTTAGAAAAAAACTTATTTAATTCTGGTGTTCGTCCTGCAATCGATGTAGGCATTTCTGTATCTAGAGTAGGAGGGAATGCTCAGATTAAGGCAATGAAAAGTGTTGCCGGTACTCTCCGTTTAGATTTGGCACAGTACCGTGAATTAGAAGCATTTGCAAAATTTGGATCAGATNTAGATAAAAATACCCAAGCACAACTTACTNGAGGTGAACGAATGGTTGAAATTTTAAAACAGAGCCAATACGTTCCAATGGAAGTTGAAAAACAGGTCGCAATAATTTTTGCTGCTTCAAAAGGACATCTAGATAATATACCTTTGGATAAAATAGTTGATTATGAATCTGGACTTTTTGATTATCTCCAAGCCAATAATAAAGATGAGTTAAGCAAAATAAAAACCGAAGGTGAGATTTCTGATGAGATGGGTAAAAAATTAGAAAAATCTATTAAAGACTACTCTAAAGGGTTTTCTGCCTAAACATGGCTAATCTAAAAGATATTCGTGATCGAATAAAATCGGTCAAAAGTATTCAAAAGGTAACTAAAGCGATGAAAATGGTTGCTGCTGCTAAGATGCGCCGTGCTCAAGAGAATATGGAACAGGCAAGGCCTTACACCCATCGTTTAACTGAGGTAATTCAACATCTCCTTCCTGATGTAGATAGGAATATGCTCCCATTATTATCCTTGCGAGAAGTAAAGAGAGTAGCTTATGTAGTTGTTACATCGGATAGAGGATTGGCTGGCTCATTTAATAGTAGTGTGCTTAGAAAAGCACATAATGAAATTGANGAACTAGGTAAAGAAAATGTTGATATTTATTGTGTTGGTAAGAAAGCTAGAGATTATTTTAAANTTAGAGAATACAATATTGTTGATTCATTTTTTGATTTTTGGGGAGACTTAAATTTTGAACAATCTATGAAAATAGGAAGTGCCATAATTGAGCATTTTTTAGATGGTTCTGTAGATGAGATTCGAGTAGTCTACAATGAATTTGTCAATGTGGCAACGCAAATGGTTCATACAGAAAAATTGCTGCCCATTGAGTATGAAACATTAGATATGCAATCAACCGATCATTTATATGAGCCATCGAAAAGAAAAATTGTAAAGTCTTTAATCCCTAGACACTTGAATGTACAAGTTTGGAAATATTTGCTTGAATCATATGCTAGTGAGCAAGCAGCACGAATGGTAGCGATGGAAAATGCAACCAGTAATTCCGAAGAGATGATCAAAAATTTAACATTAGAATTCAACAAAGCACGACAGGCTGCGATCACAACTGAAATGTTGGAGATTGTTAGTGGNGCTGAAGCGCTTAAAGGATAAGGAAGAATTAATATGTCTAAAATGACAGGTAANNTTTCTCAAATAATGGGNGCAGTAGTTGACGTTTCATTTGATGATANTCATTTGCCAGAAATAATGAATGCNTTAAATGTAGATAGGGGAGAAGAAGGAAATTTAGTCCTTGAAGTGGCTCAGCACTTAGGAGATAATATGGTGCGNACTGTNGCGATGGACTCAACTGATGGATTAACTCGAGGGGTAGAGGTAGTGGATAGTGGTATTCCAATTACTGTTCCTGTTGGGCAGGAAACCTTAGGACGACTTTTTGATGTTTTAGGTAACACGATTGATGGTAAAGGAGAAATAAAAACCGATAAAAAAAATCCTATTCATCGTCCTGCACCAAAGCACGAAGATTTAACTACATCTACAGAGATTCTTGTTACAGGTATTAAGGTTGTTGATTTGATGGAACCATACACGAAAGGTGGNAAAACNGGGTTGTTTGGTGGAGCTGGTGTAGGAAAAACTGTCTTGATTCAAGAATTAATAAGAAATATCGCTACGGAACATGGTGGATATTCCGTTTTTGCTGGTGTAGGTGAAAGAACTCGTGAGGGGAATGACCTTTATAATGAAATGACTGAATCTGGTGTCATTGAGAAAACAACTATGGTCTTTGGCCAAATGAATGAGCCTCCAGGTGCACGTTTGAGAGTTGCATTAAGTGGTTTAGCGATGGCAGAATATTTTCGAGACGATGAAGGTCGCGATGTTCTTTTGTTTGTTGATAATATTTTTCGATTTACTCAAGCTGGTTCGGAAGTATCAGCACTTTTGGGCCGTATGCCATCAGCCGTAGGATATCAACCGACGCTTTCAACNGAAATGGGTGAACTTCAAGAAAGAATTACATCAACAAAGAAAGGNTCAATTACTTCTGTNCAGGCTGTTTATGTGCCTGCTGATGACTTGACTGACCCTGCNCCTGCAACAGCNTTTGCTCACCTTGATGCTACNTCAGTATTNGAACGTAAGATTGCAGAATTAGGNATTTANCCTGCAGTNGATCCACTNGCTTCAACTTCAAGAATTCTTGATCCCCGTATTATTGGTGATCGTCATTATAATGTGACCCGCGATGTGGAGGGGGTCCTCCAAAAGTATAGAGACCTCCAAGATATTATTGCAATTCTTGGCATGGATGAACTTTCAGATGAAGATAAGCTAACAGTGGCTCGAGCCAGAAAAATACAGAAGTTTTTCTCTCAACCTTTCTTTGTTGCGGAACAGTTTACAGGTATGGAGGGTCGTTATGTCGAATTGGAAGATACAGTTTCTGGATTTGAAGCTATATTGAANGGTGAAGCAGATGAAGTTCCCGAAAATTCCTTTTCTTACGTTGGTTCTGTCGATGAAGCAATTGATAAAGGTAAAAAGGATTCTTCTTCAGTTAAAAAACCTTCCACAGATAAAGAGAAAGATGAGGAAAAAACTACTAAAGAAGCTGATGCTAAAGTGGAAGAAGATTCTAAAACTGAAGAAATTGACACTACTGTAGAAGAAGAGTCAAAAGTAGAAAAATAGGCANCCCAGTTCAATGAGCACATTCAACTTAGATATTGTTACACCTACCAAGATTATAGAGTCCGAAAATATATCCTATGTTCGCTGTCCTGGAAGAGATGGATTATTTGGCATAATGTCAGGACATCGAGAATCAATTATTGCTTTGGATTATGGAGAGATAAAAGTGACTCAAGATGGTAAAGATTCCTTTTATGCTACAAGTGGCGGTTTTATTGAGGTTACCAATGAAAAAGTGCAACTACTTNTTGAAACAGTTGAAGAATCAAGCGGTATTGATAAAGACCGTGCTGAAGCATCTTTGAAAAGAGCANAAGATCGCATAAAAAATAAAGATGATACTGATATTAAAAGAGCTCAAGCGGCAATAGTTCGAGCTTTAAATAGATTAACTATATCTAAAAGATAAATAATTTATTTAGTTTTGAAAAGTCAAACTCGAAACGGTTAACGTTTCGGGTTTTTTATTTATAAATTTCCTAATTGTTATTTATGGATATTCGAACACATACTTGTGGTGAATTAAATANCAGCCATGTTGGAAAGTCTGTTATATTAAATGGTTGGGTTAATACTATTCGACTTCATGGACAGGTAGTTTTTATAGATCTTAGAGATCGATACGGCAAAACTCAAATAGTTTTTAATTCTGAAAATTACTCTGGAGATTNTGAAGTTGTTAAAAAATTATCTATGGAAGATGTTTTATCACTTTCAGGTAATGTTCAAAATCGTGATAAGANTTCCATCAATGTCGANATGAAAACNGGTGAAATCGAAGTGGTTGTCTCAGAAATGCAAATACTAAATGAAGCTGATCCATTACCATTTATTATAACTGATCGAAATAGTGCTGAAGAAGATCTAAGGCTNAAATATCGCTATTTAGAACTTAGGATGGATGAATTACAAAATAATTTGATGGTNCGACATCAAACTTATCAAGCAGTACGGGANCATTTAGCAAATAATGAATTCATTGAAGTTGAAACTCCAGTCTTAATGAAGTCCACTCCAGAAGGTGCAAGAGATTATCTAGTTCCAAGTCGTATACATCATGGTCAGTTTTATGCCTTACCTCAATCTCCTCAAATCTATAAACAAATTTTAATGATTTCTGGATATGATAGATATTTTCAAATTGTTAAATGCTTCCGCGATGAGGATTTAAGGGCAGATCGACAACCAGAGTTTACTCAAATTGATATCGAGATGTCATTTATTGATGAGGAAATAATTTATAAAGAAATGGAAAGTCTAACTTGTCATGTATTTAAAAGTGTGAAAAATATAGATCTACCAGATTCATTTCCAAGATTAACATGGACTGAAGCGATGCATCAATATGGTTCAGATAAACCTGATACGCGATTTGATATTTTTCTTCAAGATATAAAATCAATTACAGATCAATCTGAATTTAATGCGTTTAAGTCTGTTGAAATTGTAAAAGCAATTGTTGTTCCTAATGGAGCTTCGTTCTCAAGAAAAATGATTGATGAATACACAGAGTTTGTTAAAAAATATAATGCAAAAGGNTTAGCATGGATGAAAGCTAAAGAAGGAAAATTAGATGGTGGAATATCAAAATTTCTTTCAGATGGGCTTCAAAAAGAACTCATTTTATCTACAAAAATTAATGATGATGATATTATTTTTATAATTGGAGATAAAGAAAGCATTGTTTTAAATGCATTAGGAGCTCTAAGAGTTGAAGTTGCAAAAAATATGGAATTGATTGACCCAAATAAGTATAATCCTATATGGATAACTGATTTCCCTATGTTTGAATTTGATGAAAATTCAAANCGATATTTAGCAAGACATCATCCNTTTACTGCACCAGCTGTTGATAATATAGATGAACTTAATTTAGATCCTGCTTCAATAAAATCACGAGGATATGACCTTACCATTAATGGGTATGAAGTTGCTGGTGGATCAATTCGTAATCATCAGNCAGAATTTCANGCTAAAATTTTTCAAATNTTAGGAATGGATNAANATGAAATAACTAATCGATTTGGATTTTTAATTGAAGCATTAAAATATGGTACCCCACCTCATGGTGGTATTGCTTTTGGTTTTGATAGACTTGTAATGATTTTGGCACAAACAAATAATATTAGAGATGTAATTGCGTTTCCAAAAACAACATCGGCAACATCTCTTATGGATCAAGCGCCTAGTCCAGTATCTAAAGATCAATTAGATGAATTAAATATTATTGTTTCACCAAAAGATGATTAGAAATTCAGTCCATAAATAAAATCAATCGTGGATTTCCTTAAATATTTATGAAGGAAATAACAATAATTTGTAATCCTGNAGCTGGTAGTGGAAAAGCATTGCAAAAATGGAAGAGGTTTCAATCTGAACTTGATGGTTCGAATTTACCTTATAAGGTATTTTTTACAGAAAGACCTAAACATGCTACAGATCTTACTATATCCGCAATGCAAAAAGGTTCAAAAAGAATTGTATCATTTGGTGGNGATGGAACGCTAAATGAAATTCTACAAGGGNTGTGCTTAGATACCCATTTTTCTATTAATGATATAGATTTAGTTGTTCTTGGTGCTGGAAGTAGTAATGATTTTGAAAAAACGTTCGATAAAAAGTTATGGATAGAAAANATTCAGGAANTNGAAACCAAGACTATAGANATCNTTAAATTANATTATTTGAATTTTGANGGTGGAAAATCAACTCATTACTGTATAAATAATTCAAGTATTGGAATAATAAGTGAGGCTGGAGATCTATTTAATAATGCACGTGGATTAAATAAACNAATTAAAAAGGTAAGCGTAAATGCTGGTGCATTAATTGCAGGAATTCAAACAATCTTAAAGTTCTCAGGAGTAAGGATTAACCTTAAAATAGATGAAATTGAAAAAAAAATAAATTCTCTTTGCAATATTACAATATATAAAAACCCATTTGTAGCTGGAGATATGTATTATAACAAATGTGTTGNAAGAGACGATGGAAAACTTAGTGTAGCCATAGTTGAATCAAGTTCTCGATTTCAATTACTTAAACTTATACCTTCTCTATATACAGGTAAAGCTTTAGATAGAAAAGGTGTCAATTATACGGAATGTAAAGAAATAGAATTAAAAACAAATGATAATTTGGTCATTGAAGCTGATGGTGAGATTATTGGTAAACCTCCAATAAAATACACAGTTTTAAATAAAGCAATTAATGTGGTAGTGTAGTTGGAATTTTCAAATTATGCAGAAAATAATACCAAAATTTCGACTGACTTTGTATCAGCATCAGATGGTGTTTGTTTGTTAACAATACGGTTTCAGCCAAAAAATCAATCAGCTTTCCCGCCGGTTATTTTTCTTCCAGGATGGGGTTCNCTTATTGATAGTTGGCAGGTTGTATTAAAAAAAATGACAGAAAATTTTGAAGTATATTATGTAGAAACGCGAGAGAAATCTTCATCCCAGCAACCAAAAGAAAAACCTTTGACTATTGATTCACTTGGTGATGATCTTCCTTATATATTGAAGCATTATAATTTATCAGAAAGGGAATATCTTCTTTTCGGGAGCTCCTTGGGAGCGACAGTCATTTTAGATTCTATTAGTAAAAATAAAGTAAATCCTTGTGCAGCAATTTTAGTTGGACCCAATGCAGAATTCAATGCACCAAAGTATTGGGTTTGGCTTACATGGATAACTCCACCGTTCTTTTTTTATTTAATAAAACCATTAGTTAAATGGTATATGAAGAAGAAATATTTGGATATGCAATCAGATCCACTGCAATATGATAAATATTGTCGATCATTGGATGCTGCAAATCCTTCTAGATTACGACGTTCTGCACTTAATTTTTCAAAATACAAAATTTGGAACAAACTAAATAAGATTAATAATAAAGTATTAATCTTTACGGGGTCAAAAGACAAAATGCATGGTTATGATCAAACACTTAAGATCTCACAGCAATTAAAGAATTGCAAAATTATTGATATGGAAACAAATGCTCAAACCCATAGCGAAGATATGGTAGACAAATTATATTATTATTTAAATAGAGATTTAACAAAGTCTGATAAATCATCAGATTAAAGTAATTAAATTTTGTTAAACAATTAGTTTTATTGAATATTTTATTCCTAACAGCATTAAAAGCTGAAGCTAAACCCATTATTTCAAATTATAATCTAGTCAAAGATGATGCCTCTAATATTTATTCTAATGAAAATATTTTTCTTTTTATAATAGGTGTAGGTAATAATAAAGTTTTAGAAAAACTTAAATCATTTGTTTTGAATTATGATCAATGGTATAAAACCACAATTATTAATATTGGAATTGCCGGCGGTAATCAATTTGATGCAAAATTGGGTGAGATATATAGAGTGAATTCAATTGTAGATAAACAATCAGGTAAGATGTACTTCCCAGATATGCTTATAAAATCAAATTTTAATGAAATTGAATTGACAACAGTTTTAAAACCTATAAGTGATAAACAAGATGAGCAAAGAGGACTAGTAGATATGGAAGCCAGTACAATTTTCGAATTCATGACTGATTATTTACCGCCACATAGATTATGTTTTTTAAAAATAGTATCTGATCATATGGATATTTCTCATATTAATAATATTAAGGTAAATAGTTTGATAAAAAGTCAAATGAATAAAGTTTTGTTGTTTGTTAATGAAATAAATAATCCCAAATTACTAGATCGGTATATATTAGATCAAAAAGAAAAGCAAATTATTGAAAAAATAACCAGCAATCTTCGACTCACAGAAACTCAAAAACATCAATTATTAGAATTATCAGAAAATCACAAAAAATTGTTTGAGAATTTAAATGCTTTAAAAGTTTTTTTAAGTGATAAATCCATAAGTAAAAAAGAAAGGAATGAATTGTTTAATGCAATCAGAGAGCAAATTTCTTCCTGATTTTTCTCATATCTATATTGAGTCAAAAGCCCAGGGTTTTAATCTAACTAAAAAATGTATTAGAAATTTCCCTAAAGCAAAAATAATTGAAATATCAGATTATAAATCTATTTTCAATCGACCTCGACAAGACTTCCAAACACAAAAACAATCAATGAAGTTAATCTTGGCTATAAAAAAACCTCCATATATATATAAGGGTACAGATATACTTCAGGATGGTGGTTATAAAAACTTCTATTACAATACCCCAATGTTGAATTGTTTATATAATTGTAGTTATTGTTTTCTACAGGGAATGTATTCTTCAGCAAATATTGTTGTTTTTGTTAATGAAATAGATATGCAAGATGCAGTGAAAAATGAAATAGTTAAGAGAGTTCACAAAGAACAGCCATTAATGTTATCTATTTCATACAATACAGATTTGATGGCGTTTGAAAATATATTACCCATAACAAAAAACTGGATTCAGTTTGCTAAACTTAATTTAGATTTAAATTTAGAGATTAGAACTAAAAGTGGTCTTTATCATTCAATTAAAGATATAGAATCCTCAGATCAAATAGTGCTCGCATGGACACTTTCACCAGATAAAGTAGTGAGAAAATATGAACTTAATACTCCTCCATTATCAAAAAGAATTTCTGCAATTAAATTAGCTTTAAAAGATGGTTGGAAAGTGAGGCTATGCTTTGATCCTATATTGTACTACAATAATTGGGAAAATGATTATTTAGAATTATTTAATAAAGTAAAATCGAGTCTTAATCTTAATCAAGTATTAGATATAACTGTTGGAACATTTAGGATGAGTAATGATTATTTTAATCGAATTAGAAAATCTAAACCCAACTCTGGTTTGTTTTATCAAAATTATAAAAATGAGAATGGAATTGTATCAATAGATTCGAAAAAGAAAAACTCCATATTTAAATTAGTATCTGATAATTTTTCCAATTATCTACCTCAAAATAAAATACATTATTCGATATAATGTAAATTCAGCATTCTAATAGTTTTGAGATTATTTAGGAATGATTATAACAGGTAGTCCACTTAAACGATATAATTCATTGTAACTGCTTACTTCGTTATTCATGATATTATCTAACCTTTTCTTGTAACTATACCATTCTTCTGATAAGTCAGTATATCGGTTTAATTGGCCTTGAGTTAGAGGTGGATCTGAAGCATCAATACTGCCTAATAAGTGTATCATATGACTATTTAACCTATTTAAAAAGTTGACTACATCTTGAAATGTTTCCATCTTAGTCTGAACAACATTGCCTTCCCATTCATCTATCATCTGAATTGCTTTCTTCCCTGCTTCTAATAGGTCTTTTACATCATCCTTATCCTCAAGTTCACTATTCATTTTCTTAATTTGTTCTCTAACATTTCTTGATTTTTTAATTGAACTATGGAGATCATTTATTTGCTTATAAAGATCTGACATCAGTTGTTGATGGGCTCTGCTGTCACGATCCTTGATTTCTACTCTAGGATCTCGTTCAACTAACAAATCTTCAGTTTTCGACTTTCCATTTATAGTAAATCGAACTTTATACTGGTCTGGTCCAATACGGTATCCTGAATAACTTCCATAAAATGATATATCATTAACCATAGTAATGTCATCAATCCTATAATTCCAGATAAAGCGATTGAGGCCTTCTTTTGTAGTAATAGTTTGTGATGAATAGGTACCATTATCAAACATTTTAGCGGATTCATCAGATCTATTTGTAATTGTTCTAATTACTTTATTCTCAAGTAATAATTCTAATTTAACATCATCGCTATCATTAAGCTTATTCGATATGTGATATATTATAACAGCTCCACTAGGGGGGTTCTGTCCCATAGTTTTTGATTTTCCACTCCCACCTGTAGTCCGATATGCAACACGTGGTTTAAATAAATGAAAATCTTTTGTTTTTATTTTTGTGTTATATTGATGGAGTGGTGTTAGATCATCCAAAACCCAAAAAGCTCTTCCTTGAGTTGAAGCAACAAGATCATTGTTTCGAATTGTTAGATCTGTTATAGGCACTACAGGAAGATTTAACTGGAATTTTTCCCATGATTTTGCTCCATTTAAAGAGATATATAAGCCAGTCTCAGTGCCAGCATAAAGTAGATCTTTCTTATTTGGATCTTCTCTAACAACTCGAACAAAGGCGTTGTCATCGATCCCTTTTACTCGTTTTGTCCAGCTCTTTCCATAATTTGTAGTTTTATATATTGATGGAGAAAGATCGCCAAATTTATATCTAGTAAATGAAACGTAAGCAGTTCCTTTATCATGTGGAGAAAGTTCAATGGTATTCACAATACCCTCATTCATTCCCTTAGGAGTAATATTGTTCCAATTTTCTCCACCATCTTGAGTTATAAAAACTAAACCATCATCTGAGCCTGTCCATATCTCACCGGATTCATGTTGAGATTCTACAGCATACATAATAGTATTATATATTTCTCCACCTGCGGCTTCATTTGTAAATGGTACACTACCTAAATCATGTTTTTTAATATCATTTTTTGTTAAATCTGGGCTGATTATTTCCCAAAGATCTCCGCCATTATTTGTCTTGAAAAGAACATTCCCAGCATGATAAATAACACTCGGGTCATGAGGTGAAGCAATAATGGGAGCGTTCCAGTTAAATCTATATTTCTGATCACTTGGAAGCGACCCTAGACCCAAATACTCATAAGCCATAATACTTCTACTTTTCCGAGTAAGAACATTTAATTTTTCAATAATTCCTTGATAGCAACCACCAAATACTTCTACTGGATTATTTGGGTCAAAGGCAAGATATGCACTTTCACATCCTGCTGCAGAATACCAATCAGACCAATCAATTCCTCGACCGCTTGTACGATTTGGGACTGCCACACTTGAATTATCTTGCTGTCCAGCATAAACATAATAAGGAAATCGGTTATCCGTAATAACACGATAAAATTGTGCTGTAGGTTGATTTTTTTGGGTAGACCACGACTTGCCACCGTTAAACGAAATATTTGCGCCACCATCATTAGAATTGATCATGTTTTTATTATTTTCTGGATTAATCCAAAGCCCGTGATTATCTCCATGAGGAACACTGATTTTATTAAAAGATTTCCCACCATCTGTAGATTTCATAAATGGCGCATTAAGAACATATACTACATCTACATCTTGAGGATCTGCAAAAACATGAATATAATACCAACTTCGAGCAATCAGAGTTCGATCGCTATTTACTCTTTTAAAAGATTTCCCACCATCATCTGATCGAAATAAACCTCCTTTTTCTGCTTCAGCAATTACATATACTCTTTTAGAATTAGCTCCAGAAACAGATACATCTGTTTTCCCCATTTCTTTGGGTAATCCTTTTGTAAGTTCTTTCCAAGTTGTCCCTCCATCAATAGATTTATAAATGCCACTTCCTTTTCCTCCACTTCGCATTTGCCAGGGCTTCCTTTGATGATCCCAAAAAGATGCATATAATATTCGAGGGTTATTTCGATCCATACTAATTCCACTAACGCCGGAATGTTCATTAACGTAAAGAACTTTTTCCCAGTTTTCGCCCCCATCATATGTCCGAAAAACTCCACGCGACTTACTTGCTTTATATTGGTCACCTTGAACAGCAACATAGACAGTATTATGATTTTTTGGATGAATAGCTATAGCAGATATTGTCCTAGAATCGTCTAATCCTATATGCTTCCAAGTTTCACCTCCATCATTAGAACGATAGACCCCATCCCCATGAGATGTCATTACAGGGCGAATACATGCTTCACCCATGCCGGCATAAATAACATTGGGATCTGATTCAGATACAGCTAAAGCTCCAACTGATCCTGTTGAAAAATATCCATCTGAAATATTCGTCCATTCAAGCCCAGCATCTTCAGTTTTCCATACTCCTCCTCCTACAGAACCAAAGTAATAGGTCAGAGGTTTTGATGGAACACCTACAGCCGTTAATGCGCGACCGCCACGAAACGGGCCAATATTTCTCCATATCATAGCATCATTAAAAAACACATCCAATGAATCAGCTGATAAAACACAGCAATTAAAAAATAATATTTGATAAAAAATCTTTTTCAAAATAACTCCTCCTATTTTCTAAGTCTGGCCAATATATGAAAGTATAAAAGAGATCTACTGCAATCATTGTCTAATTTCAATAAAAAAGGGATAAACTGCTAGAAAAACCTTTGAGGCTATTTAAAGAGGGAGGTTTCCTTTGAAAGAAGGATTTTTGCTTTTTCTTGTTCAAAAAGATTTTCAGGAGATACTTCAGGCAAAATAGTTGGATTCATATTTAGCACTTTCTGCAAATCTTGAACAAATTTTTCTCGGTCTCCATTTTTAGTGTGTAGATATTGAGCTCGTATGACATAAGTAGCAAAATAATCTGGACTTCCTTTAATAGATTTTTCAAAGTTATTTTCTGCATGAATTAGCTCAACGCCAGGTAATCGAGCATAAACACCGCCAATAATACGATTTGCTCCATGATAATAGAAATCTGGTTTTATTGATAATATTCGGTGAAGGGCAGTTTCAATCTTATCTCTATTTTCAAGACGATCCATTACAGGTTTAGTCATTAAGAAGCTAGAATAATTAGCTACCCACCAATATAAAATAGGAAGCAATTCATCAGATAAGTTTTCAATACCTGCAATAATCTTTTCTTCAGCATTTCCTTGATTAAATGCTGATCCTTCCTGATAACTATCCGTGGAAATTATAAAATCCCAAGCAACATACATTCCTTCTGTAAAAAGAGAATCTGATTTAATTGGATCCGTTTCGATATAATGTCCGATAAATTGACATGCTCTAGAATACAATACTGCCACCTCATCATTATTTGGATCTAGAGAATAAGCTTTTGATAAAAATAGTTTTGAGCGATTTACTTCATCAGGATTCACTCGTTTTTCCCAAAATTTTTCCCCCTGCTGAACTAAAAATTGAATATTTTTTGTTTTTGATAAATAAGGACTATATGTCCTTGTGTTGCTACCACATCCAGATAGAAAAAAGATAATATTTATAATTATAAAGTATTTTTTATACATAAGTATCTAAGCGAGCACAAATTTTAATTAAATCCTTATAAAATGATTAATTTCAAATATGAATCTAAACATTTTATATTGCTAGATGGAAAAAACAATCGAACTTAATGGTGTAGATCTTGCTCTATTCTTTGGGCCGGGAGATGCTAATCTAAAAATCATTGAAGAAAATTTTTCAAGTCAAATTATTGTTCGAGGAAACGAAATTAAGATACATGGTGATAAAACCGAGGTCCCGTTCATTTATGAATTATTCCAGGAAATGGGAATTACACTAGATAGAAAGGGGTCTTTGGATCAAAAGGATATTAAAACATTGATTACTGTTAATAAATCGCAAAAGGGACAAGAGAACAAAGCTTTGGATAAAACAATACATTATGGAAAAAATGGTGCAATCACTGCTAGAAGTAAAGGACAAAAGGATTATATTAATAAAGTAAGAAATAATGATATTGTTTTTTCAGTGGGCCCTGCTGGAACAGGTAAGACTTATCTCGCAGTTGCTTTTGCCGCAAACGCACTTGAAAACCAGCAAGTTGAACGAATTGTTTTGTGTAGACCAGCTGTAGAAGCAGGCGAGAATTTGGGGTTTTTACCGGGTGATTTAAAAGAAAAGGTAGACCCTTATTTGACCCCACTTTATGATGCTCTTCGAAGTATGATGCCGTCATCTCAACTGAAACCTTTATTAAGCGATAATACTATTGAGATTATACCTCTTGCTTATATGAGGGGGAGAACGTTAAACAATGCTTTCATGATTTTAGATGAAGCTCAAAATGCTACAACTACACAGATGAAAATGTTTCTTACACGACTAGGTGTTAACTCTAAAACAATTATTACTGGAGACATTACACAAATTGACTTGCCTAATAAATCTGGATCCGGGTTAATTCAAGTAATTGATCTATTGAAAAAAGTTGATGGAATTGAGTTTTGTAAATTGGGTACATCAGATGTTGTTCGGCATAAACTTGTTAAAGATATTATAAAGGCTTACGACAAGGAATAATTCAGATATATTTATTGTCCGAAATCTATGATTTTGCTAATTCAATTGTTTTAAATTCCCACCGGCAAAAAATATTTTTTGGTGTGTGCACACCAAAAAAATAACAAAAAATAAATTTTATAAATTGTTCATTGATTTAGCACATATAATTCGTCGTTTAATACGGAATTTTTAACCGTATGTATCAATTAAATTTTCATGCCAACTAATAAAAATATAATGTCTAATCATCAAGATATTGTTATTGTTTCTGCTAAAAGAACTCCGGTAGGCTCTTTTCAGGGTAGTCTATCTTCAATTTCTGCTTCAGAGTTGGGAAGTATTGTAATCAAATCAATTATAGATGAAACTAGAATTAAAACAGATATTATAGATGAAGTAATTATGGGTAATGTTTTATCCGCAGGGCAGGGGCAGGCACCAGCAAGACAGGCGGCTATTAGCGCTGGCTTACCTAATTCTGTTCAATGTCTTACAATTAATAAGATGTGTGGCTCTGGCCTCAAGTCGGTTATGCTAGCGGCACAAGCTATTCAATCTGGAGATGCAAATATAATTATTGCTGGGGGAATGGAAAATATGTCACAAGCCCCTTACTTATTACCAAAGGGCAGAGAAGGTTTACGCTTAGGGCATGACCAGATTATTGATTCCATGATCATTGATGGTTTATGGGATGTCTACAATGATAAACATATGGGAGTTTGTGCAGAAATATGTGCCTCTGAAAAAAACTACACTAGAGAGTCTCAAGATTTATTTGCAAAAGAGTCCTATGTTAGAGCACAAGCTGCACAATCAAATGGATCATTTAATAATGAGATTGTTCCTGTTATAATTAATCAAAAAAAAGGTGACCCAATTATTGTAGAAACGGATGAAGAACCCCAACGAGCTAATTTTGAAAAAATGAAACTGCTAAAACCTGTTTTTAATCAAAATGGAACAATTACTGCTGCAAATGCTTCTAAAATAAATGATGGGGCCGCAGCCTTATTGGTGATGACTAGAGAAAGAGCAAATGAAATCGGATTACAAGTTATGGCTACAATTGTATCCCAATCATCTTCAGCTCACGCTCCTGAATGGTTTACAACTGCACCAATTGGGGCAATCTCAAATATTTTTCAAAAAGAATCTTTAAACGCAGATAATATTGATCTTTGGGAAATTAATGAAGCATTTGCTGTTGTACCTATGGCAGCAATAGAAAAATTTAATTTGAATAATGAGAAAGTAAATGTTAATGGTGGCGCTATAGCTTTAGGTCATCCTATTGGTGCTAGTGGGGCAAGAATCCTTACTACGCTTATTTATTCTATGAAAAGCCATAATGCCCAAAGAGGGATTGCGTCGCTATGTATTGGTGGGGGTGAAGCCTCGGCTTTGTTGGTTGAGAGGAAACAATGAATTACAAATCGAATTGTAGACGGATTATCACTTTGTATTTTGATTATGGAGTTAATTAATGAAAAAACAAAAACTTGATTGGGAAAATTTAGAATTTAAAGTATACCCTACACGCAGTATGTGGAAAGGTGAATGTGAGATTGGCAAAACATGGTCCAAGGGTGAATTGATAACATATGGTACAGTTGAAATGTCACCTGCATCGAGTGTATTAAATTATGGGCAGGGTGTTTTTGAAGGAATGAAAGCATATCATTCTGCAAAGGATCGTATCGTATTATTCAGACCTGATCGAAATGCAAATCGAATGGTGCAATCAACTCAGCGTCTATGTATTCCTGCAATGAAAGAGGGCTATTTTCTTAAAGCAGTTACTGAAACTGTTAAAGATAATATGGACTATATTCCACCTTACGGAAAGGGAAGTATGTATATAAGGCCAATTACATTTGGAATGACTCCATCAATAAGCGTAGGCCCTGCCTTAGATTATATACTTATTGTTTTTTGTTCTCCTGTAGGGTCTTATTTCAAAAGTGGTGTTAAGCCATTACATTTATTAATATCTAGTAAATTCCATAGAGCAGCGCCAAAAGGGATTGGAAATGCAAAAGCTATAGGGAACTATTCTGCTTCTTTACTACCTGGAAGTGAGGCAAAATCTCAAGGTTATAATGAAGTAATTTATCTAAAAGCTTCCAATGAGGATTATGTTGAAGAAATGGGAGCAGCAAATTTATTTGCGTTATCTGGGAAAACATTAAAAACTCCGAGATTAGGAGGATCAATTCTTCCGGGAGTGACCCGTGACTCGGTTATTCGAATCGCAAGTGAGATGTTAGGTCTTCAAGTAGAAGAAGGTGATTTACATGTTGATGAATTATTGAGTGCAGATGAAGTTTTTTGCACAGGGACAGCTGTCGTGGTAACTCCAATTGGGAAAGTAACTAAAGATGGGAAGGAACATTCCATTGGAAATGGTGGCTTTGGAGCTGTTACTAAAACTTTAAGAAAAACTTTATTAAGCATTCAATACGAGGAAATAGATGATCCATTTAATTGGATATTTCCAATCTAGGTTAAAGAAGTTATCCTAAATATTATCAGTTATTATTTATAGAATAAATTAGAAATGTCAAAAGCAAACCACCCAAGAAGAATTGCCCGCGAAGCAGTGCTGCAAGCTTTATATGCTTACGAAATCACCAAAGAGAAGCGAGACAAAGTATTGAAAGATATTATAAATAGGCAATCTTATGATAATGATATGAAAAATTTTATTACAAGTTTATTTAATTTTTCTATAGATAATAAAGAATGGTGCGAAGAGCAAATTAAAACAAGATTGAATAATTGGGAATTTGATCGTGTTGCTTTATTGGATAGGCTTCTGCTTATTCTTGCGATTAGTGAAATTCATTTTATTGATGATGTGCCGCCAAAGGTATCTATAAGTGAAGCGATTGAAATTGCAAAGCAATATAGCACAGAAGAGAGTTCAAGCTTCGTAAACGGAGTTTTAGATAATATATATAAAACAATGGAAAATAAAGTAGAAGTGAATTAGTTATGATTCAGAAATTTGTAAAAAAGATTTTTGGCACAAGATCAAATAAAGAGATAAAAAAACTTTATCCCTTAGTCGAAAAAATCAATCAATTAGCGGATTCATTAAAGGACAAATCTGATCAAGAATTGCAAGAACGTTCTGTGGAATTGCGTACTGAGTTAGTCGCTAACCGTGAGGCAGCTAAGAAGAAAGCCCTCGATACGTTAAGTGACAAAGATGAACAAACAAAGTTTATCCTTAAAGCAGAGCATGAAAAATTAGAAGAGATTTTACCAGAGGCTTTTGCTATGGTTAAGGAGACATGTAATAGAATGTGCGGTTCTAGTTGGAGTGTTGCTGGCCGAGATCAGACTTGGGAGATGATTCCCTACGATGTCCAGATTGTTGGTGGTATAATACTCCAT
>NZWI01000053.1 GCA_002701875.1 Fidelibacterota bacterium | reverse complement strand
CTTAATATTTCCTGTTTTTAGATCAACTAGATATAGATGTCCCCAATTATCTCGTTCAGAAAACCAAATTACTTCATTACTCTCAGATAAATAGTGCCAGTTTGAAAAACCATCACCTGATTCAAAATAAGTTTTTTGCGTTTCTTTCATTACATCTCGAACTTTGCCTGTTTTTGAGTCCGCTAAACGGAGTTGTGCCACTTTATGATCTCGAGAACTAGATACAAAAGCTAAAGTGTTTGTATCCTTGCTCCAACGGACATCTAGAAAAGTTCCACCTCTCCCTGCGATATGATCACTGCTTGTACTACGATGCTGATCTGGCGGCATTTGTAATCTAACAATTTCAGGCACACTTGAAAGTTCCTCAGTAGCATTTTGCACATTTATAATAACACGGCTAATACGGAAAATAAGGCTATCGCCTGGAAGCGGATATTTCCACTGAGATAATTCCGGATGACCAGATTTTGTAGACACCATGTACATCTCTCCAACGCCTCTACCATCATGTTGAAAGGTTGCAATTTTTTTGGAATCTGGAGACCATAGCACTACTGGACCGGGTCCTTTTGTCCATCCAGCGTTATTCGTTGCATAACCATAATCTTCTTTTCCATCAAAAGTAAGCTGCTTCTCCTTATTATTCGATACATTCCGAACCCAAAGGTTATAGTCACGAATAAAAGCCGCCCATTTCCCGTCTGGCGATAATACCCTAGAACGTTCACGGTAATATCTAGCCATTGGTGAATAATCGGCATCTTTAGCATCTTTATTTTTCTTAGTAGAGCATCTGTAATTCCTAAGATTACACGTATAGGTTATGTTTTTTATATCAAATGAGATTGATTTCCCTTTTTTTATTAATTCAAATGTTTTAAATGGTAATCCAAGTGCTTTATAAGTTGTATCTTTATTTGAAAGTGATTTAGCAAGACGTCGATGATCGAAAGCCCTTCTACGTGTCTTTTTTACTGGATTTACAAGAACAAACTCTGCTCCTCCATCAACTGAATTTCGATACCACATCTGTCCTCCATCTAACCAATTTGGAGTAACATTTGCACTATGTACTAAAGAGCGTGTATTTGTACTGAGAAAATTTTCTGCTCGTTGATAATCTGCAAGAGTCACAGATTCTTGTGAGTAAATCACTCCTAAAAATAATAGAATATGTTTATAATTCATTTTTTGTGTACCTCAATTAGATTGATTATAGTAAATAATATTTCTAGAACCAGAATTTGATATTAAGACATCTAAAAAGCCATTGTTTGTAAAATCTCCTAGAGTAACACCATAGGAAACATAAGAAGCTTGTCCAAACTGAAATGACCTATAATTTTTCCCATCATTTATATAGTATTGATTCTTTTGCCCATTATTAGCTGCAACAATATCAAGATCACCATCATTATCTAAATCGCCAATAGCGACTGCCATTGTAGCATCATTTTTTTTTCCAAAAGATTGGGATTTATTAAAATTTCCACTTTTGTCCCCAAAATAAATGTTGTTCCTTGCACCAATATTTACAGTAATAATATCTAAAATTCCATCACTATTCATATCATTAATGGCAACTCCTCGTGTTTCATCTTCATCACTACCTAATATCAAAAATTTATTATAATCAGGACCATAATAAATTCTATTATGTTGGCTATTGCGATTAGCTAACACAAGATCAAGATAACCATCTTGATTAAGATCAGCAGAAGCAATGTTTATTGTAGCTTCATCATGATTACCAAATGGCTGTCCCTTTGAAAAATTTCCCTTAGAGTTATTATAATAAATATAGTTTTGACTTTTTCTATTTGCGACGACTATATCATCATATCCATCTTTATTTAGATCAATAATACATAAGCCCCTAGTATTCGATTCTTTTTTCCCAAAGTAATGGTCAAATAAAAAATTACCATTACCATCATTTTTGAATATCTGATTTTCAGTTCGATCATTAGCAACAATTAAGTCTAGATCTCCATCGTTATCAATATCTGTCATAGGTATTTGATAGGTTGTATTAGCTTCTTTACCCAATGATCTACTGCGTCTAAAGAATCCTTTACCATCGTTGAAAAATATTCGATTCTGTTGTGCCCAATGACGTCCATTAGCCACAATTATATCAAGATCTTTATCTCCATCCACATCTCCAGCAGATGTACTGGCTGTTAAACTTTCCGCAGTACCTAAGGTACCATACGGGTGTGATTTAAATAAATTATTCTGAGAATAAATACTTGAAAACAAAATAAATACTATAATGATGATTTTTTTCATTAGTAAAATATAAACGTTTATTTACTGAGCAATTTATATAATTTTCCATGGAAATATGCGGAATCAATAATTCCATCAAGGAACCTACTCGCTTTTGCCAAGTTAAAAAGATCTATTCCAGACCTTATCCCTAAAGTATTCAATAGGTCTATGGTTTCTTCAGTTGCAATATTCCCTTTTGAACCCTGCATATAAGGCGATCCGCCGATGCCTCCAATAGAAGTGTCAAATTGGTTAACACCCATATCAACAGCTAATTTAATATTTTCCCTCTGAAACTTATTAATATGTAAATGTAAGGCTATGTTTATTTCAGGAAATGTTTTAATAATATTTTCTAGCACTATTTCGATTTCATCAGGTTTTGCAGCACCAATTGAATCAGCAAGACAAATAACTTCTACTTCTGACTTCAAAAGATTCTCTAATAATTTTAATATTCTTGGCAAGCCTGGCTTTTGTTCATACGCACATCCCCAAACACATTGCAAGCCTGCGCGAATATCCATTTTTGCTTTTTTAGCACTAGAAACTATGCTCATTATTTGAGCTTGTGCATCTTTTACAGATAATCCCATATTTTTTTGGCTATAAGATTCACTTACAGAAAGTGATGTTTCTATCTTCTTGATACCAACAGAATGCGCTCTTTCCAATCCTATTTGATTTAAAACAAAGGAACTATATTTCATACCATCTTTTTGAGGGAGTTGTTTTACTAATTGCTCCGCATTAGACATTTGAGGGATTTTTTTGGGACTAACAAAGCTACACACTTGGATGAACCTCAACCCTGCTTCTATAAGGAGTGTAATAATATTAATTCTCTGCTCTGTAGTAACAGTTTGGAGTACTCCTTGCAACCCATCTCTTAAGCCTACTTCATTAATCGTTATATCACTTTGGTGATTCATAATATTTTTTATTATCAAATTATATTAAAGAAATATAAAATAATTATTAGGGTTTGAATAAGCATTATGATCAATTTTATACCTTAATAAAATAAAATTTTGAATGTTAAATGATATCATAATTTATTTTGATGGAATTCCATCTAGTATTAGATCAATATTTTTGATTTCAGGCCTCGCTTTTTTTCTGATCTTAGAGCGTGGCTTACCTTTGGTAAGTTTTAAATATAATAAGCTAAAGCATGCCGCAATAAATATTTTTTTTACTCTAACAACTTTAATTATTAATCTATTAGGTGCATCTCTTATATTTTTAGCATATCAGTACAATGCAACTAATGGCACCGGACTTTTAAATCTAATTGAGATGCCATTATGGCTGAATATTATTTGCGGTTTGATGTTATTAGATTTAATTGGAGCCTGGCTTATTCATTGGATTGAACATAATGTTAAGTGGATGTGGAAATTCCACATCATTCACCATACAGATACTGAAGTTGATGTAACAAGCGGCTTACGCCATCATCCTGGTGAAAGTATTTTTAGATTATTATTTACATCGCTTGCAGTATTTATATCGGGTGCTTCATTTGGCGTAGTAATGTTGTATCAAACGCTTTCTGCATTTTTTGCACATCTAACACATGCAAATATTTCAGTACCCAGTACTATTGATAAAATTTTAGACAAAGTTTTTGTAACTCCACATTTCCATAAAATTCATCATCACTATATCCTTCCTTATACTGATAGAAATTATGGAAATATTTTTTCTATCTGGGACAGATTGTTAGGCACATCAATTACAGTTAATAAAATGAGTGACCTTATCTATGGGTTAGACACACATATGAAAGAAAAAGAAACATCTAATATTAAAACGATGCTACTGATCCCATTTCAAAAATACCGTCCCCCAACTGGTTCTAAGTTCAGCAAAAAATGAATAACTTATTATTACTTATCACTACTATATCTTTATTTGGATGTAGTATGAATCCATTTTCTAGAAATGATCATGATTATATCTATAAAAAACCATATCATTATGGGGTTCTAAATAAAAATATTCTAATGAGCCATGATGGATATTCTTGGTTCTCTAAACAATATGATCAATACCAACCTATCGATGATAAATTAAGAAAATTAAATTTTAGTGATATTAATATCAGAATTTTTATGGGAACATGGTGCCACGATAGTAAACGTGAAATTCCACGATTAATAAAAATTCTGGATAATCTAAAGTATAATCATTCAAAACTAGTAATTATAGGCCTCACTAAGGATAAAAAGGGATACTTTAAAGATTATACCACATTTAATATTTTGAACACACCCACTATAATTTTTTATAGAAACGATCACGAAATTGGACGAATTATAGAGAAACCAAAAGATTCATTAGAATCTGATATATTTTCAATAATTAGTGGTGAATGACAGTATATCTTTTGTGGCTAGCAGGAGTCATAATTTGGAATTATGGATTTACATCAGTTCCTCCTATCGCTGATGTTATTGCAGTAGTAATATTATTAATTATAAGTTACTATTTGAATCGAGTAATAAAATGAGAATGTCGCCTGAAGAAAAAAAGGAACTTGACGAATGGGTTGAAAAGGAGTACCCAATTAGTATGATTAGATTAAAAGATTCTAGTCCCTTTCACCAAATAGGAAAGCATCTTATCCTAATTGGAGTAGTTATTTATTCCATTTATTTATTTTTCAAAATTTATTTTTTATTTCCCACCTCCATGTTATTCTTAGTTGCCGGTATAATGATGGAAATTATTGCCTTAATGAAATATTATAAATCACTTTCAAATGAAAATTGATTTTACAGGAAAAACTGTTTTAGTTACTGGAGCTTCTGGTGGCATAGGAAGAGCCATCTCTTTGGCGTTTTCAAGAACAAATGCTACAATCCATGCCCATTATAAATCTAATAAAAAAGAAGCTGAGAAAACTCTTCAACTTCTTTCTGGAGATAACCATTCATTACATCAAGCTGATCTTTCTGACCATAAAGACGTCGAAGCAATGATAAATAATATTGGTAATATTAATATTGTTGTAAATAATGCAGCCGTAGTTCAGCAACACGAATTTGATTTACTTGATTATGAAGATTGGGGAAAAATATGGGAGGAAACAATTGGAGCTAATCTGATGGGACCTGCTTATCTTATGTTTCTTACATCAAAAAATATGCAAAAAAATGGTGGTGGAAAATTTATCAATATTTCATCAAGAGGTGCTTTTAGAGGAGAGCCAAAAGCTGCTGCTTATGGAGCTAGCAAGGCTGGGCTAAATGCATTAGGACAATCTATGGCCCAAGCATTGGCTAAGGATAATATTTTTGTTTATACTCTAGCGCCAGGGTTCGTTGAGACTGAACGTGTAAAAAACTTAATTGATGATGAAGTTAGGGCTCAAAGCCCTCTTAATCGCGTTGCTAAACCAGAGGAAGTAGCTCAAACAGCTATTTGGCTTGCTTCTGATGGTAATGATTTTTTAACAGGAAGCATTGTTGATATAAATGGGGCTTCTTATCTGCGGTCATAATAAAAAGTTATAGTCTAATCAGAATATTCTAATTTATTTAATTAAATGCATTTTCTTTGATTTAGAAAATCCATTTGAATTAATCTGATAAATATATGTGCCTGAAGGCATAAGGTTGCCAGATTGATCCTTACCTTTCCAAGATATACTATGCGAACCTGACTGCTTTATTCCATCAAATAGTGTAATTATTTCTCTTCCTTGTAAATCAAAAACTTTTATAATTACTGTTCCTGAAGTTTTAATTGTAAAAGGAATTTGAGTTGAAGGATTAAATGGGTTAGGGTAATTCTGGGCTAATTCGAATTCGTCAGGAATACTACTTTTACCCAGTGATAATTCGTTACTTTCAAAGCTTGCTGAGTATGTACCGTTTCCATGAGTAGCTATAGCAATATAACCATCAACAGGCCTCCCGCTTATCATATCAACTACAATATTCCCAATGGTTTCAGCTCCTTCAAGAGCCCACTGTGTTTTGGTACCATCTAATATAGAAGTTGAATAGAGCCCGGTACTAGTACCTGCAAAATATCTATATCCATTTTTTACTGGATAAATATAAACGGAACGCACAGAGGGACCTGAGCCATAGCCACTTTCCATTTCTTCTAAGTTTCCACTTACATCAGTCCATGATTCTCCAGCATCAACTGAATAAAAAATACTTTTTACCTCATAGCTTGAAAAACTTACCATTAATTTATCCCCATCATAGGGATCTACTGAAATACTGCTGACATATCCTCGACCTTCAATGTTATTTTTTATTTGGACAGCTTTATCATTTTTTTCTGAATTATCCAATCTATATAGATATCCTGACGAAGTTCCATAGTACAATCGATTGGGTGGACTTACACTTCCTCCAAATGCTGAGATATCACCAATGGCAGAGGTACCATTTAATTTTTCCCATTTAGTACTCTCATAGCCTCCACCACCCGTTGGCCTCTGATAATTAGTTTCATCTAAATAAACATCATTATTTCTATATATATATTTACCTCCAGCATAAAATAAGATATGATCATTTGTTGGACTTGAATAAACTGGACTTATAAATAAGGCATCATTATCACGATCAAAATCTGGAGGAATTAAATACGCCCAAGAATAATTATTATATTTACCTTCACCATTTCCATAAGACCAATTAAATGGGTTATTCCAGTCTTTGATTAAGGTATAACCCCTCTGGGATGATAAAATATATGATCTTCCATAATTAATGATTGAGCAATAAGCTCCATCACCACCAAAAACTTCATCCCAAGGATTTTTTGAACTTGACTTTAGAGATTCCCATGTTCCATTATCTTGCATTCCACCCATGATTAAATCTGGATAAGATCCTTTTGGATCTATGGCAATGGTATAAAATTGTGTAGTTGTATATCCATTATTCAAAGAAGTCCAACTCTTTCCAAATGCAGTTAAATCTTCCATGATATGTAGACCGCCATCACTTGCAGAAAATACTTTATATTTTTTATCCTTATAGAATAATACATCATGTTGATCTGCATGATGATCATCGTGACCATAACCCCCTAATTGAAAAACTTTACCCGAAGTATTAAAACCATCAGTAGAATAATAGAGATTAGTTCCTCCAATAAAAATAAAGTTTTCATCACCAGGGCTTATACGAACATAAATATCGTATCCACTCTGAGAGTTATAATCATTTGGAAGGTTTGCTGAGAGATCAGTCCATAATTTGTTTATACTATCTTGAGATGCATGTTTATATTTCCACAAAAGATGCTCATCATTACTTCTATTCCCAATCACAAAAACAATTGAATCATTAGAAAGTGCGATATCAGGAACTACACGCAAATAGTCACTTGGAAAAGTTGTTGGAGTAATATTATCCCAGGAATTGCCATCTGTCGAACGATAAATAATACCTTCAGTTTCACCTCCTACTACTACAATCATCATACCTTTATCTGTCATTGCTAAATCTGACTGACTAGCATTTCCATTTCCTAATATAGCTTCCCAACTATTCCCTCCATCTTTACTTCGATAGATTGTACCATATGATGCTGAAAAGACATAACCAGTAATAGGATGAACTTTTATTCTCCATGAATAATTTAGATAGTTATCAAATGACTCTGGCATTTTAGTTGAGGTAGAAGAAAGCAATTCCCAGTTATAACCGTTATCTGTAGACTTATAAATTCCATCACCACGAAAAGGCGCTCCCCTAGCTCCGGCTGAATTTCCACGTGCTTCCCCGGTTCCAGCATACCAAATATTTGTAAATCCTTTTCTAGGATCTTGAGCTATTGAGGATACACTATGGAGCTGATCCGATTTAGTCATTTTTTCCCAGGTTTTTCCAACATCATTCGAACGCCATATTCCACCAGAGACACCTCCTGCAATAAATGTATTTGAATCCGACACATCAATGGCCAAAGCTCTAGTTCTACCACCTACATTGTACGGTCCTCTTGAATTCCATTCTAGAGATGTTTCAAATCCTTTAGATCTTTTTAATCCACCACTAATATCTCTACGAATAGGAATGGTTTTGGAAAATTCTAATGCACGCCTCTCAATACCTATTGGGATAGTGTTTGAGTGGGGGCTTTTTAAACGAAGCCAATCAAATTCAAGCCGTGAAGCTGGGTGACCTTCTTCTCCTGATTCAGATAAAGATGAATTTGGCAAACCGGGGTTTGAAGGGAGTTTTGTTATATTTCCGATAAAAAAAGAAAAGCCCACTAATAAAAGAGCAAGAAGACCTTTAAAATCAATATTGCGCATTATTTGTAAGAAATAATCTTTTTTACCATGCTAATAATATAATATCATGAAACCGAACCGAACCATATTCCTATACAAAATAATACACCAGTTATAGCATGGAGATTAATTGTACCTGCATTCGCTGGCTGTAAAAGACGGCTGTCATAATTCTTATACAATACCTTAACTATATTTATAATAAGAAATGATGCTAATAAAGCTATAAGACTAAGCAGTGGGAATGTACCCATAGTAGCCATTATTGCAATACTTAGAAATGCGCTCACGACTAGGAGTACATAACCAAATCTTGCTTTTTTAGGTCCAAAGACGACTATCAAAGTATCTTTTCCAGTAGCCTTATCACCATGATAATCTGGGAATTCATTTACATACACAATTGCTGCTACTAATAAACCAATTGGTATCCCAGCAAAGAAAGCTTCGGGAAGCAATTTTCCAGTTTGCACAAGTGTACTCCCAGCAACCATCAATGGGCCAAAATTTAATCCGATCAGTAATTCGCCTAATCCCTTCCTCGATGCAAAACGAAAAGGTGGAGCAGTATAAAACAAGCCTGAAAAGAATCCTATTAAGCCTAACCACAAAACAGGCATTCCTGCTTTCTGAATTAAGGGAATTCCAACCAATGCACTCAATGCAAATGAAACAATAGCAACTATTAACATCCCCTTAGCTGAAATCAGACCCATTTGAATACTTCTACTACCACCAGAAAAGGGAACCATATAATTAACATTCGCCTCATCAGTCCCACTAGTATGATCATAATAATCATTAGCAGTATTCGTTCCAATATGTAATAATGATCCACCAAGAATAGTTAAACCCAACCANCCCCAACTTACCGTAAACCCTAACATATTAGCTACTGCTGCNCCTGCAAATAAGGGTACAAAAGTAGCTGTTAAAAATGGNAACCGCATGATNACCATCCATGTAAATACTTTGGTNAGNANATTAATCTTTGGNCTTACTTCATCTGGNGTTTTATTACTAAGAGGTGTNGTTACNCCACAATATCCAATATGNTNTCCATNTTTATCTTTAGTAGGAGTGATTTTTATATTGCATGGAATTTCTTTTTTTGCTTTATCCAAAAATACTGTATCACCAGCCCACTCGCCTTTCTCAACAGCTATTTTTAACCATTTCACTACATGACCTAGTACAACTTGACCATCGCTAAAATCGCTAACTCGAAGTCTGCCAACTACATCTTTTGATGTATAACCAAATAATTTTTCAGCGCCTTTAGAAAAAGTCTCAACTTTTCCATCGAGATCACACGTAATTACACTTTTAATATCATTATCCATTATTATTACCCTAAATTATTGAAAAGAAAAAAAATATTATTAATTATATACATTCAAAATACAATAATCTATCTATTGTATAAGTAAAAATTATAAATCAATATCTGTGCTATCAGCTTCAGGTGAGCTTGGAACTTCACCCCAAAATGTTGCGGAAGTGTTCAGCTGCCAACTCACATTTTCATTTGTTTGGTAGACCTCTACTTTATCACCAATTCTAACATTGCTAGATGCCCATTCTGCATTTGATCGGCCAACAATTATATTACTTAATAATAAACCATTATAATCAAAAAAACTTAAGTGAGTACCCGTGGAATCACCGACCATAAACTTATCCCATTTTGATGAATTTTTCGAAACGAGAGAAGTGCGATTTAAACTTAATAGTTTATCAAAAAAACTATTTAAAGTATTATCTTTAACTTGGAGGGAATCATGATTTAATATGGACCAAATATCTCCATTAAACGATAAAGAAAGTGAGTCATCTCCCTGTCGAATTTGAATACCAAATATATCGGATTTATCAATGTCAAAAATTTGGTCACTTCTTGATATTAAAGAGCTTTGTTTAAATTGGCTAAGGGTAAAAAGAATAATCAGAGAGATTAACCCAATGATCCATATCCTATATTTAACCATATAACTCCTCCAATACATTACTTCTGTTTTTTTGACTACGAATTCGAATCAAACCGAATCCAATAATTAGCAATGAAGGGCTAATTATATTGATCCATTTCCAAGTCCGTTTTGCTCCATCAGAAACCTCTTCTAGGGGTCTAGAAGTAATCTCCCTAGATCTAAGCGCAATTAAGTCACGATCGCCAACTAAAAAATCAACCGAATTCATAACAAATATGTGATTTTCTGGAGAACGACCTCCTCCTTGATCTGACATAAATTCTGAATCACCAACCAGAATCACTTGGCTCATAATACCGTTATTATTTATATATTCTGATCTAGCACCAAGTACTTGCTTTGATTTATTAAACAATCTCATAAAAGGGTTTTGCTTGGGATCTGGATTTAAATTATAATTTCCTCTCATTTCACCTGACTGCTCTGATGAAAATAATAGTGGAATAAAATTAACTTTACCCATAGATGAAGAATCTTGTTTTACTTCACTTGCAAAAACTAATTGCATTTGTTCGAGGCCAGATACAATTGCTTCTTCCGAATTAAATGAACGTACAATCGGCAATAATGGGTATTCCATTGGCACATTCATTCGAATTGGACCCATCTGTTGCTGAACACTAACTCGACCACAAATTTTATCTGTGACTAAATTTTCTTCTATTGAAAATCCATACTTCTGAATTATTGAAAAAATATCTGATTGTATAGGGAATGCTTGTTGGGCCTGAAGATTTGTTTTTACTCGATTTTGCGTAAGAAATAAATTTCCTCCGCGGTCAAGGTATTCAGTTAAACTTTTGCTTTCATCTAAAGTAAGTGAATCAGATACTCCACCCATAAGGACAGCATTTATATCTGGAGAAATGGGTTCAGCTAAATTCACTGAACGTACATTATACCGTTGGTTTAGCACATTTTGAATAGTTTGAAACTGAGAGGACTGTGATTGTATTGAAGCAATGCCAATTACAGGCTTATTGGTTTCAACCAATTTTTTAATTTTTGTTGTGATATCATATTCTAGTCCAGTGGTCGTTTGAATTACTGGAATTACTTCCTTCTTATCTTCATAAAGAATTACCAGTCCCATAAGTACTCGTTTAACTTCCATCTTATCATTTTCAACAACTTGCATTTGCACAGGCATAACACCAGATTTTTGAGCTTCCTGTTCAATATCTTGGTCATCTTCTGGTCTGAAAAATTCAAATCGAATATTACCATCAGATATTGCCTCAAATTCCTCTAAAAGATCTTGTAAATAACGTCGATTATTTGCGTATTCACCTGGAAGGTCATCTGAGAAATAAACTTTCATAGTAAGAAGGTCATCTACTTGTTCTATAACCGATTCGCTAGAAGCGGATAATGAATACATATCGTTATCGGTAAGATCCCAACGGAAAAACCAGTTATTGGAAATAGAATTCAATAATAATAACATAACAAAAAGCAGTGAACCGGGAACAAAAACTGATTTATTAAAATCAAAATTTTTAATTTGATCAATCATTACTTCCACCTCTTCATTTCGAGTGTTCTAATCGCAAGAAAAATGAAGAACCCTATCATTGAAAAGAAATAAACCAAATTTCTGGAATCAATTACACCTCTTGAAATATTAGACAGGTGGTAGTCCACAGCTAAAAATTGGATAAACCCTGCAATAGAGCGAGGAACAAAAACTAGAGTCTTATCTAGCATAAAGAAAACAAGTACAATAAAAACGCCAATAATAAAAGCTACTACCTGATTTTCTGTTACACTGCTAGCATATGTCCCGATTGCTGCATAGGTGCCTCCCATTAAAGCTAAACCCAAATAACCACTAAAAATGGCTCCATAATCCACATTTGTTCCAACTGAGATAAGAGTAAATAAATGAATAGAGGTTGCTACTAATCCTAATAGAATTAATGAAGATGCGGCGAGAAATTTTCCTAAAACAAATTCGTAAGTGTTAATTGGCATAGTAGACATTATTTCCATTGTACCAAGATTATTTTCACGTGCAATCAGCCCCATAGATACCGCAGGAATGAAAAATAGGTAAACTAATGGCACAATATCAAAAAGGACCCTTAGGTCTGATTGGCCAAATAGAAAAAAAGTGTTTGTAAAAAAATATCCATTAACAATAGCAAAAATCACCAAAAAGATATAGGCCATAGGACTATTAAAAAAGCCACCTAACTCTCGTTTACAGATAGTGCTAACATTACGCATCTGCATTATCCTCCATTGTTAAGTTCCGGAAGATATCTTCCAAGTTTGTTGTATGGGGATTCATCTTTAATATTTTCCATTTATTCTTCACAGCATATTTAAATAAATCTTCACGAGGATCTTTATCTTTTCCATATTCAAATTGAATGTTTTGCAGTCCATCAGTCTCTTCAAATGAGACAAATCTTACTGAAGGAAGTTTTGCTTGAACATGCTCGATGCTATCTTTAGTTGCACCCTTAACATCCATATGTAAAAGGACATTGCCTTTTGAGCTACTCATAAGTTCACTACTGGTACCATTAGCAACAATTTGACCTTTATTTATAATAATAATTCGATCAACAGTAGCTTCAATTTCCTGTAATATATGACTAGACATAAAAACTAGTTTTTCTTTACCAAGTGATTTAATTAACTCACGGATCTCTACAATTTGGTTTGGATCAAGGCCAGTTACAGGTTCATCTAAGATTAAAATTTTAGGGTCATGGATCATGGCAGCAGCCAAACCAATTCTTTGTTTATATCCTTTTGAACAGTCAGATATAGTTTTATGGACAACCCCACGCAAACCACATTGTTCTACCACTCTAGCCAGAGCATCTTTAAAGTCACGTCCAGAAATATCTCGTATAGTTGCTAAAAATTCAAGATACTCGTAAACACGCATTTCAGTATATAATGGATTTAATTCAGGCAGATATCCAATCTGTTTTTGTATTTCATGAATATCATCAATGATATCCAAGTCATTTACCTTTACTGAACCTTCCGTAGGTATTAAATATCCAGTCATCATTTTAAGGGTAGTGGTTTTACCCGCACCATTTGCTCCTAAGAACCCTATAATCTCACCGTCCAACAAATCAAAAGATATTGATTTTACGGCTTCAACTGAACCATAGTTTTTAGATAAATCTGAAACTTTTATCACAAAATTACTATCTCCTATAAGATTTATTATTAATAGCGTCTAACAATAAATATTTTAAATACAAATAAACTCAAAAAATGTTCCGGCGAACTTATAAAAATCAATAAAAAAGTTCAATTGATGTTATGAATATTTTTTTTTAACAAATCTTTAATTATTCTTATATGTCTAGGTGAAGATCCACAACAAGCGCCTATGATATTAGGAGATTTATTTATATAAGATAGCATTGTTTTTGTGAATGTTTCATCTTTTACAATTGCACTCATTTCTCCATCAGGCTCTGGTTTAGTTATACCAAGATTTGGATAAACACCCCATTCTAGACTCCAATTATTAATAAATGAATTCAATACCATGTTTGTCA
>NZWI01000052.1 GCA_002701875.1 Fidelibacterota bacterium | reverse complement strand
ACTGGAGTTGCGACTTTACCAAGCGGAACAGAAATGGTTATGCCTGGTGATAATGTAGAATTAGAAGTTGAATTAATTACACCAATAGCAATGGACAAAGAATTACGCTTTGCTATTCGTGAAGGCGGTCATACTGTTGGCGCTGGCGTTGTCACTGAAGTTGTAGAATAGGAGATTTATTTGGATGGCTGGCAATAGTAAACGTGCAATTATTCAATTGGAAAGTACCGAGGGTACTGGTTACAGATATACTGTTACAAAAAGTAAACGGTTACATCCTGATCGGGTCGAGTATCGAAAATATGATCCAGTTGTCAAGAAACATGTTATTTTCAAAGAGACAAAATAATAACTCCTAAATTGCATAGAAAAAGCTGGTAGCTAATTTAGCTAACAGATATAATAAAATTAGGAGTGTAGCTCAATTGGTAGAGCACCGGTCTCCAAAACCGGGGGTTGCAGGTTCAAGTCCTGTCACTCCTGCAAAAGATAGCCTTCCAAATTATTTTGGATTGATGAGATAAGATGAATAAGATAAAAGCTTTTTTTTCTGATGTCAAAATTGAAATGTCGAAAGTTTCATGGCCAAATTGGAGTGAATTGAAAGGTTCTACCTTTGTGGTCGTTTCTTTTTCAATAATTGTCAGTTTGTTTTTGTTTTTTGTTGATAGAATACTTTCTACCATTTTACAGATAATATTATAGTTTAATATGAATTGGTATACATTAAGAGTTATCTCAGGAAAAGAAGACAAAATTAAAGAGAATATTTTGTTTGAATTAGATTATCAAGAATTGTCATCTGAAGTTGAGGATATTATGGTGCCATCAGAAAATATTGTTGAGATGAAGGAAGGAAAAAAGAGGGTTAAAAGAAAAGTGTTTTTCCCTGGATATATTTTGATCAATATGAGCAAATCTAAAGAAGCTAAGTATTTGATTGAAAATACTGATGGCGTTATCAACTTTGTTGGTGCTAATGGTGAACCACAGATGTTAAAAGAAGATGAAATTACACGTATTATAGGAGAAGTTGAAGGGCGTGAAGGCAGAGAAGTGGTGATTGCTCCTTACAAGGTAGGGGATTCTGTAAAAGTTACTGATGGCCCATTCGCTGATTTCTCTGGATTCGTTAACGAAGTAAACAATGAAAAACAAAAAGTTAAGGTTTCTGTCAGTATTTTTGGTCGTCCAACGCCAATAGAGCTCAATTTTTTACAAGTAGAATTAGAAAAATAGATTAAAAAATGGCAAAGAAAATCTCATCATATATTAAACTTCAGATTCCAGCTGGTCAGGCCAATCCCGCGCCACCAGTAGGGCCAGCTTTAGGTCAGCATGGCGTAAACATAATGGAATTTTGTAAAGCGTTTAATGAAGCGACTAAACAAGAATCGGGGATGATAATTCCAGTAGTAATAACGGTATTTGCTGATCGAAGTTTTACCTTTATTACAAAAACACCGCCAGCTGCTATATTGTTGAAAAAGAAAGCTGGTGTCCCAAAAGGTTCTGGTGAGCCTAATCGTGAAAAAGTTGGAAAAGTTTCAGAAAATGACCTTAGAGAAATAGCTGAGATAAAGAAAAATGATTTAAATGCTAACACGATAGAAATGGCGATAGAAATGATTCGTGGAACTGCAAAGAGTATGGGATTAGAAGTAAAAGGATAAAATGGTTTTATCTAAACAGAAAAAAGAAATTAATTCTAAGATCGATCCGATCAAAGAATATGCACTCAATGATGCAGTCAAAATGTTAAAAGATTTTAAATATGTGAAATTTGACGAAACAATTGAGTTAGCAATTAATTTAGGTGTGGATCCTAGGCATGCTGATCAAAACATTAGAGTTAGCACTACATTGCCTCATGGAACCGGGAAAGAAATAAAGGTTCTTGTCTTTGCTCAGGGGCCAAAAGAAAAAGAAGCAAAAGATGCTGGTGCAGACTTCGTTGGAAAAGAATTTTTTGACAAACTTAAAAGTGGGTGGGATGATATTGATACTATTGTTGCAACACCTGACATGATGCAAGAGTTGGGGAAATTAGGTAAAGTTTTGGGTCCCAAAGGTCTGATGCCAAATCCTAAAAGTGGGACCGTTACAATGGATATTAAAAAAGCAGTGAAAGAGCTTAAGGCGGGTAAAATAGAGCTTCGAGTAGAAAAGAATGGTATTATTCATACTAGATGTGGAAAAAGTTCTTTTGATGACAATGCTTTGATTGAAAATATCCGAACTATTTATGACACTCTTTTAAAGGCAAGGCCAGCTTCGGTAAAAGGAACTTATTTGAAAAAGATATCTGTTTCCTCAACAATGGGTCCAGGTATAAAAATAGATCAGGGAAGCATCAATTAATTATGCCCAATGCTAAAAATATCAAATATGTTGATGATCTTAGCGAAAAGCTAGGTCGCGCCAAAGGTGTGTATCTAACTGATTACCTTGGTCTTAACGTTGAAGATATAACAGACCTTAGAAGAGAATTCTATGCAAATGATGTCGAATATATGGTTGCAAAAAATACGTTGTTTAAACTTGCGGCAAAAAATAGTGATTTGAGTGGTTTAGATGATTATCTAAATGGCTCAACAGCTGTTGCACTTTCTTACGATGATCCTACTAGCCCAGCTCGAGTGCTGAAAAAATTTACGAATGATCATGATTTACCTAAAGTAAAAGGAATTGTAATTGATGGAAACATCATTGATGGTAGTGAGTTTGCTCGTATAGCAAATCTACCATCTAAAGATGAGTCTCTAGCTAAATTTGTAGCATTATTGCAATCCCCTCTGATGAAACTTATTTGGGCATTGAAATCGCCAATGTCTGATATAACAAATATGTTAAATAATCTAAAAGATGAACAATCTAAAAAAGAGTAATTAAGGAGCAAGAAGAATGGCCGATACAAAAAGAGCCGATGTGCTAAAATACCTTGAAAATGCCAATATGATGGAAATCTCTGAATTAATAGGAGAGATTGAAGAAAAATTTGGCGTAACAGCCGCAGCCCCTGTTGCTGCTGTTGCTTCAGCCCCAACTGCTGATGACGGTGGAGCTTCAGATGAAAAAGATGAGTTTGATGTTATGCTAACATCCGCAGGACAATCTAAAATAAATGTAATTAAAGTTGTGCGTACAATCACTGGATTAGGCTTAAAAGAAGCAAAAGAATTAGTTGATAGTGCTCCAAAAGCAGTTAAGGAAGGTGCTAGTAAAACAGAAGCAGATGAACTTAAGACTCAGCTTGAAGAAGCTGGAGCTTCAGTAGAATTAAAATAGTTTTATTTTACATACACTATTTTTTACACAAATTATTTTAACCACCCTATTAATATTATTGGAGGTTTACGTTGACTGCTGCAAATAGTACTTATTATAACCGAGAATCTTTTGAAAAAACTAAATCTGAGATAGCCTTTCCGGACCTTTTAGACGTTCAAATCGAAGCTTTTCAGTCATTTATTCAAGAAAACGTTCCTGAAGATGAACGGATAGATCTTGGTCTTCAGGAAGTGTTTAATAATGTTTTTCCGTTAGAGGATCCTCATAGAAATTACGTTTTTGAATATAAAAGTTATTTTTTAGGTTTGGCAAAATATACTCCAGAGGAATGTATGGATCGTGGTTTAACATACTCAGTTCCTTTGAAAGTTCGTTTGGTATTGCATATAACCAATGAAGATGATAGAAGTAAGTATGATCAATCAATTGAGCAAGAAGTTTATTTTGGTAACATACCCATGATGACCAAAAAGGGTACTTTTGTAATAAATGGGGCTGAGCGAGTAATAGTATCGCAGTTACAGAGGTCACCTGGTGTATTTTTTGATCAGTCAATTCATCCTAATGGGACTAAGCTTTACCAAGGGAGAATAATCCCTTTTAGAGGATCTTGGGTAGATTTTACTACAGATATCAATGATTGTATTTTTTGCATAATAGATCGCAGAAGGAAATTCCCCGTCACAATGTTGTTAAGGACATTAGGTTATTCAACTAATGCAGATATCTTTAAAGCTTTTAACTGCACTCAAGAATTAAAAATAAATTCAAAAGAAGTTAGCAATGCAATTGGCTCCACTATTGTTGAAGATATAATTGATCATGAGACAGGCGAAATATTCATGGAGGGTGGCGCTGAGTTAGATCAAAAAAGCATTGACGAATTAAAAAAAGCAAAGATTAAATCTATTGAAATTGTTAATCAAAATAAAGATTTTCATTCGATGATGCTTCTAAATACTATGACTAAGGATCCAAGCAATAATACTGAAGAAGCACTAAATATTGTTTATCAGTTGCTGCGTTCAGGTGAGCCGCCAAATTTGGAAACTGCGCAAAAATTCATAGAGAGGATATTTTTCAATCCTAAAAAATATGACTTAGGTGAAGTTGGTAGGTATCGATTAAACCAACAGTTCAACTTGAATGTACCAGTTGAAGAAACTGTGCTTACGATGGATGATATTATTCAAGTTTTAAACTTCCTTATAGATATGCGAAAAGGAGAAAGAGGGTCTGACGATATTGATCATCTAGGTAATCGCCGTGTAAAATCAATTGGTGAACAGTTAACTAACCAGTTTTCTGTCGCTTTAAGCAGAATGTTAAGAACTATTTATGAAAGAATGAACCTCCGTGAACAGGAGTCAATTACACCTCAAGATTTAATTAACTCCAGAGTTGTAACGACAGTGATTAACACTTTTTTTGGTACAAGCCAATTGTCACAATTTGGGGATCAAACTAATCCATTAGCTGAAATAACGCATAAAAGACGGATCTCAGCACTTGGCCCAGGAGGATTAACCCGTGAACGAGCAGGTTTTGAAGTTAGAGATGTTCACTATACACATTATGGACGTTTATGCCCTATTGAAACCCCAGAAGGTCCAAATATTGGCTTGATTTCTTCTTTAGCGCTTTTAGCAAAAGTTAATGGGCATGGTTTTATAGAGGCTCCGTATCGGAAAGTTAATGTTGATGGCAATACTGCATATGCAACACATGATATCAAGTATTTATCTGCTGATGATGAAGACAGAGTTATGATTGCGCAATCCGATGAAAAGCTTGGTAAGAATGATCAGCTAACAAATAGTAGTATTCGCGCTAGGATAAAAGGAGATTTCCCTATTGTTTCGCCAGATAAAGTTGAATTTATGGATGTAGCGCCAAATCAAATTTTATCTGTAGCAGCTTCATTGATCCCTTTCCTTGAGCATGATGATGCTAACCGAGCTCTTATGGGTTCTAATATGCAACGTCAAAGCGTTCCATTAATGAATCCAGATTCACCAATTGTTGGTACTGGTCTTGAAAGTCAAGTGGCAGTTGACTCTCGCTCAGCTGTTGTTTCACCTGTCAATGGTCGTGTTCATTATGTTGATGCTCAAAAAGTGGTAATTAAAACGACCGATGTACCTGAGAGCCTTACATTGATTGAAGGTGAAAATTTATTAACTGTTGAATTAAGGAAATTTAAGCGTACAAATCAAAACACTAGCCAAAATCAAAAGCCCATTGTATCCGAAGGTGATAAAGTAGTCGCTGGTCAACCTATTGCAGATGGAACATCAACATCCAATGGTGAATTGGCTCTAGGAAAAAATGTTACTGTGGCATTTATGCCTTGGCGTGGATATAATTTTGAGGATGCTATTGTAATTAGTGAAAGATTAGTAAAAGAAGACCTTTTCAGTAGTGTACATGTAAATGAAATCGAATTAGAAGTGCGCGACACTAAACGTGGCGAAGAAGAACTAACCCCTGAGATACCTAATGTTGGCGAAGATGCAACGAGGGAATTAGATGAACGAGGGATTATTAGAGTCGGTGCTAAGGTTAAAGATGGGGATATTCTAATCGGTAAAGTAACTCCAAAAGGCGAAACTGATCCGACTCCTGAAGAAAAGCTCCTCAGGGCTATTTTTGGTGAAAAAGCAGGCGAAGTCAAAGATGCTTCGAAGAGGGCTGACCCTGGAATAAATGGTGTGGTAATTAACACAAAGTTATTTGAGAAACGAAGTAAATCTGCTAGGACCGAAGAAAGAAAAAATATTCTTGTACTTCAAAAGGCTTCAGCTGAAAGGAAAAAAGATTTAAAAATCTCTCGGGATGAGAAGCTTTTGAATTCTCTAAAAAATCAAACATCTAATGGTATTAGAGATGTATCTAGTGGTCGTACTTTAATCAAAAAAGGTACTAAACTAACTCAGAAACGTCTTAAAAGCTATAATCTTGAAAGATTCTCTCAAGATGGAGCTTGGGTTGAGGATAACAGTGCTTGGAAAAATATCAAAGCAGTTTGGCGTTCTTTTTGGAAAGAATGGAGAATCATTGAAGATACGCTAGAGCGAGAAGTCTTTAAGCTTCGTATAGGTGATGAATTACAGCCTGGGATATTAAAGCTTGCTAAAGTAGATATTGCTAATAAAAGAAAAATTCAAGTTGGCGATAAAATGGCTGGTAGACATGGAAATAAAGGTGTTATAGCAACAGTTGTTCCTGAAGAAGACATGCCTTTTTTAGAAAATGGAACTCCTGTTGATGTAGTACTAAATCCATTAGGTGTACCATCAAGAATGAACTTAGGTCAGCTTTATGAAACCATGCTAGGATGGGCTGGTCAAGTATTGGGTGTTAAATATGCGACTCCAGTTTTTAATGGTGCAACTCCTGATGAAGTTATTGGTGAAATGAAAAAAGCTGGCATTCCTTTGTCTGGCAAAGCTCAGTTATTGGATGGCCGCACAGGAGAAAAACTTGAAAATCCAGTTACAGTTGGCAATATATATATGATGAAATTAAGTCATATGGTAGATGATAAGATGCATGCTCGCTCCACTGGCCCATATTCACTTGTTACTCAACAGCCCTTAGGTGGTAAAGCGCAATTTGGAGGGCAACGCTTTGGAGAAATGGAATGTTGGGCCCTAGAAGCATATGGAGCTGCACATACTTTGCAGGAAATATTAACTGTTAAATCAGACGATGTAGATGGTCGTTCTAAAGTTTATAACGCCATAGTAAAAGGAGAGGCTTTACCTCAATTCGGAGTGCCGGAGTCTTTTAATGTATTAATTAAAGAGCTTCAAGGGCTCAGCTTAGACATAGAATTAGATTAAGGGAGAATTATTTTGACCTTCATTCAAACAAATAAAATAGATACAAGTAAGGGCTTCTCAAGGATTAAGATTGGATTAGCCTCACCAGAAAGCATTTTGCAAAAATCTTATGGTGAAATATTGAAACCAGAAACAATCAATTATAGATCATATAAACCTGAGAAAGATGGGTTGTTTTGCGAAAAAATATTTGGTCCAGTTAAGGATTACGAATGTCATTGTGGTAAATATAAAGGGATTAGATATCGCGGAATCATCTGCGATCGATGTGGAGTTGAGGTAACTAGGAAGAAAGTTCGCCGTGATCGAATGGGCCATATTACACTTGCTGTGCCAGTTGTTCATATTTGGTATCTTCGGTCAATTCCATCAAAATTGAGTTACTTAACAGGAATTTCAACAAAAAATCTCGAAAAAATTGTTTATTACGAGCAATTTTTAATTATTGATCCTGGTAAAAGTGGTAGAGACCAATTCGAAATAATTGATGAGGTTGAATTTATTGATCTTGAAAAAACATATGGTTTTGATGCTGTATCTGAAGAAGATAGAGATAATGAAGATTTCTTTTATGCTTCAATGGGTGGAGAAGCACTTAGAGAAATGTTATCTAGAATGAACTTAGTAGAATTACGTCGTGAATTAGAAGATACATTAAAAAACTCTAAATCTAAACAAAAGCGTGAAGATGCATTAAAAAGATTAAAGGTGGCAAAATCTTTTTTGTTTGACATTTCTTCCAACTTAAGAAAAATGAATAAGCCAGAATGGATGGTTGTCTCTATCTTGCCGGTGATTCCTCCGGAACTAAGACCTCTAGTNCCTCTTGATGGAGGACGATTTGCAGCAAGCGATCTAAATGACCTCTATCGTCGNATNATTATTCGAAATAATAGATTAAANCAATTAATGGAGATTAAAGCNCCNGATGTTATNCTTCGTAATGAAAAGCGTATGTTNCAAGAGTCTGTTGATGCATTATTTGATAATAGTCGACGAAAGACTGCAATAAGAAGNGGTACTCGTCGACCATTAAAATCAATTTCAGATATGATCCGAGGAAAAACGGGCAGGTTCCGTCAGAACTTACTTGGCAAACGTGTAGATTATTCAGGCAGATCAGTTATTGTTGTAGGTCCAGAGCTGCAATTACATGAATGTGGGCTCCCCAAGAATATGGCATTAGAATTATTTAAACCTCACATGATAAGCGAATTAATGAGTCGAGGATATTCTCAAACTCCAAGGGGAGCAAAACTTCTTATTGAAGATAAAGATCCCATTGTTTATAAAGTGTTAGAATATGTTGTTAAAGACCATCCAGTTTTATTAAATCGCGCTCCAACCCTTCATCGTTTAGGTATTCAAGCTTTCCAACCAGTCTTAGTTGATGGGAAGGCATTAAGAATCCATCCGCTTGTTTGTTCAGCATTTAATGCTGATTTTGATGGAGATCAGATGGCTGTGCATGTTCCTTTGTCAGTAGCTGCTCAAATGGAGGCAAGGGTTTTAATGTTATCTAGTCATAATATCTTACACCCTGCTAACGGGAAGCCATTGGCGCTACCGTCTCAAGATATGGTTCTAGGGACTTACTATTTAACTCGTAAAAAAGAAGGCGTTAAAGGGGAAGGAAAAAGTTTTGGTTCATTTAATGAAGTTTTACTTGCATACGAGAATAAGATAGCAGATATAAATGCTATAATAAATGTCAGGCATGACGACAAATGGTATAAAGATACAACAGTAGGGCGTGTAATTATTAATTCTATTTTACCCGATGAGATGGAATTTGTAGATGACATGATAGATAAGAAACGTTTAAGTAAATTAGTTAATGATACCTACTTAATTGCTGGCAATCAAAAAACGGTCATTTTTCTTGATAAATTAAAAAACCTAGGCTTTGATATAGCAACTCAGTCTGGTGTGTCGATTGCAATAAGTGATATTTTGATTCCTGAATCTAAGGATGCTATAATTTCGAAAGCTCAAAAAGAAGTTGATGATATACAAAATAAGTTTAAACGACATATTTTAACAGATGGAGAAAGGTATAATAAAGTAATTGATGTCTGGACTCATGCTACAAATGATGTAGCAGCTTCTATGATGGATGAGTTAAAATCAAATGACCAAGGGTTTAACCCAGTTTATATGATGGCAGATTCTGGTGCGCGAGGTTCTCAGGACCAAATTAAACAATTAGCTGGTATGCGTGGATTAATGGCAAAACCCAAGAAATCCATGACAGGAGGAAAAGGCGAAATTATTGAATCTCCTATTACATCAAATTTCAAAGAAGGCTTATCTGTTCAAGAATATTTTATATCTACTCATGGAGCAAGAAAAGGATTGGCTGACACTGCTTTAAAAACTGCTGACGCAGGTTATCTAACTCGACGTTTGGTTGACGTAGCTCAAGATGTAGTTATTAATGAAATAGATTGTGGGACTATTAATGGGATTCTTGCAGATGATTTAAAGGAAGGCGAGGATATAATCGAGCCACTTTCAGAAAGAATTCTAGGACGGACTCTACTTGAAAGTTTTATTGAAGATGGGAAAGTTGTTATTAAAGCTGGAACAATGATTCGCGATGAAGAGGCATCAATTGTATCTGATAGTAATATAGAATCTTTAAGAATTCGCTCTGTCCTTACGTGTGAATCTCTTAGAGGCGTTTGCGCAAAATGTTATGGCTGGAATCCCTCAAATCATAAGCTAGTAGACTTGGGTACTTCAGTTGGCATTCAAGCTGCTCAAAGTATTGGTGAACCCGGTACTCAACTTACACTAAGGACGTTTCATATTGGTGGTACTGCTACGCGAATTATAGAGCAATCAGAAATGATCACTCAAAAGGCTGGTACTGCAAAATTTTCGGAAAATCTTGAGGTAGCAGAAGCAAAAGATGAAAATGGAGTTTTAGTCACACGTTGTATGGTTAGACATGCAAAAATAACAATTGTCTCAAAAGAAAAAGGCTCAAATTCTGATTTTAATGTACCATATGGTGCAAACTTGAATGTTAATGATGGTGATAAGGTTAAAGCTGGCGCAACATTATTTCAATGGGATCCCTATACAGATGTAATTCTCGCAAGACAATCAGGGATAGTAGAGTTAAAAGACTTTATTGAGAATGAAACCTATCAGGTCGAGGCTGTTGAAGGTGGTAAAAAGCAAATGGTAATAGTAGAATCAAAAGATAGAAACCTAAGTCCTCATGTAGAAATAGTAAGTAAAGATGGATCTATACTGGCTGGTGGGACTATTCTACCTGTCACAGCTAATCTGGTTGTTCTCGAAGGGGATAAGGTGGAAAGAGGTCAAACTTTAGTTAAAATTCCCCGCGCTTATGGTAAAACACGTGATATTACAGGAGGATTACCTAGAGTTACAGAATTATTTGAAGCACGCAAACCATCTGCACCTGCTGTAGTAACTGAAATTGATGGCATTGTTAAATTTGGAGAGACTAAGCGCGGTATACGTAAGATACAAGTAGAGGGGGTCGATGGTACTTTAAAAACATATTCCATTCCCTATGGAAAACATGTTGTTGTACATGAAGGTGATAAAATTACAGCAGGAACTTCACTTTGTGAAGGAAGTATCTCGCCTGTTGATATCTTAACAATATTAGGTCCCAATAAAGTTCGTGAATATCTTGTAAACCAGATACAAGAAGTATATCGCTTACAAGGGGTTAAGATAGATGACAAGCATATTGAAGTCATTGTGCGTCAGATGATGCAAAAAGTAAGTATCGATGACATTGGCGATTCTCACTTCTTACCTAAGGATAGAATTAATAGAGCTGAATTTTTTGAAACAAATTTAAAACTTCAATCTATGGTTTATGTTACAGATACTGGAGACTCCGAATTAGAACAAGAAACACTTGTTGATAAAAAAACTTACCAAGAAATGAATAAAGATTTAAAAGAAGAAGGAAAAGCTCTGGCTAAGTCCCGTAAAACAAAACCTGCAACCTTCAAGCCGTTATTAATGGGTATAACTCAGGCTTCATTAAATGTAGAAAGTTTCATTTCAGCTGCATCATTTCAGGAGACTACTAGAGTATTAACTGACGCAGCAACGTCCGGAAAAATAGATATGCTACGCGGCTTAAAAGAGAATGTTGCTGTAGGTAGATTAATTCCTGCTGGTTCAGGCTCTCCTCACCTAAAAAATATCCTTGTTTCAGATCCAGATTCAAATCCGGATGATTCTCAAGAAAAAATTGAGAAAAATGATAATGTTGAAAAGGTATTTTAAGGAATGATTATATATAAAAAGATAATTGAAAGAATGTTGAAATCAGTGGTATTTTCGCAGGCTATAATGGAAATGAAATGCCGACGATAAACCAATTAATTAGACATGGAAGAAAGCGGATGGGCAAAAAAAATGCTACGCCCGCACTAAAAGGCAATCCGCAGAAAAGAGGTGTCTGTACTCGTGTATACACGACAACTCCAAAGAAACCTAATTCTGCACTTCGTAAAGTTGCGAGGGTTAGATTGACAAATAATATTGAAGTTAATGCATATATTCCTGGAGAAGGTCACAACTTACAGGAACATTCTATTGTTTTGATTGAAGGTGGCCGTGTTAAGGATTTACCTGGAGTTCGGTATCATATTGTTAGAGGGACTTTAGATACAGCTGGTGTTTCTGACCGTACCACTAGCCGATCAAGGTACGGTTCAAAAAAACCAAAAGCGTAAGATATGAGAAGAAGAAGACCAGAGAAACGAAGAATTTTACCTGATCCAATATATGGTGATTTAGAAATTGCAAAATTCATGAATTACTTAATGATGGGAGGGAAAAAAGGTGCTTCTGAACAGATATTCTATGGTGCTATGAGTTCTATTCAGTCTCGGATAAAAAAAGAAGGTGTTGAAATTTTTAAACTTGCAATCAAAAATACATCACCAATGTTAGAAGTAAAAACCCGAAGAATTGGTGGAGCTAACTATCAAGTCCCAATTGAAGTTAGTAGGAATCGACAATTTTTTCTTGCATCTAAATGGATAATTAATTCAGCTAGAAGTCATTCTGGAAAATCTATGTCTGACCGACTAGCATCTGAATTAATTTCAGCTGCTAATGGTGAAGGTGGAGCAGTTAAGAAAAAAGAAGATACACATCGGATGGCAGAAGCGAATCGAGCATTTGCCCACTTCAGGTAGTAACTAATTATGAAAAAAATATCCTTAGATAGTGTTCGCAATATTGGAATTATGGCTCATATTGATGCTGGCAAGACTACTTTAACAGAAAGAATTCTTTTTTACACTGGTAGGACTCACAAAATTGGTGAAGTCCATGATGGCGGAGCCACGATGGATTGGATGGAGCAAGAAAAAGAACGTGGAATTACAATTACATCAGCCGCAACAACAGCCATTTGGAATGACCATCGAATAAATATTATTGATACTCCAGGGCATGTTGATTTCACAGTTGAAGTGGAAAGGTCACTTAGAGTCCTTGACGGATCATGTGCTGTATTCTGTGCTGTTGGTGGCGTTGAACCGCAAAGTGAAACAGTTTGGCGGCAAGCTGATAAATATAATGTACCTAGAATAGCATTTGTAAATAAAATGGACAGAACGGGAGCAGATTTTTTTCACGTTCTTGAAATGATTAAAGATCGTCTAGGGGCGAACCCACTACCTATAGTGCTTCCGATAGGTGCTGGTGATATTTTTACCGGTATTATTGATCTTATTTCTATGAAAGCAATTTTATATAATGAATCATCACTAGGAGCACATTTTGAAGTTGGTGATATCCCTTCTGATATGAAAGAAGAAGCTGAAAAATGGAGACACCATCTAATAGAAGAGACTGCAAGTTATGATGAACATTTATTAGAGAAATATGTAGCTGAAGAAAATATAACTGAAGAAGAATTAAAAGTAGCAATTCGCAAAGGCTGTCTTGATAATACATTTGTGCCCACTTTATGTGGGTCAGCCTTTAAAAATAAAGGTGTGCAGCGCTTATTAGATGCGGTAAATGATTTTTTACCGTCACCTTTAGATATAGGATCTGTATCAGGCTTTGATCCAAATGATTCGGATATTCAAATAACGAGAAATCCTAATGAAGAAGATCCATTTAGTGCCTTAGCGTTTAAGGTTATGACAGATCCTTATGTAGGTAAGCTTACATTTATGAGAGTTTACTCAGGTAAGCTAGAATCAGGTTCATATGTATCAAACCCAAATACAGGTAAACGCGAGAGAATTAGTAGAATTTTATTAATGCACGCAAATAAAAGGGAAGAGGTAGGCCAAGTTGATGCAGGAGAAATCGTAGCTGCGGTCGGTTTAAAAAATACTCAGACAGGCCATACTTTATGCGAAGAGAAGAAAGAAATTTTGTTAGAATCAATGGAATTTCCAGAGCCAGTTGTTGAGGTGTCTGTGGAGCCAGCCACTAAAGCTGACCAAGACGCATTGTCAAAAGGTCTAGCCAAGTTATCAGAGGAAGATCCCACTTTTAAAGTATCAATTAACCCGGATACTGGTCAGACAATTATCGCTGGTATGGGAGAACTCCATTTGGAAGTTTTGGTTGATAGGTTATTAAGAGAATTCCAAGTAAAAGCAAATGTGGGTACACCTCAAGTCGCTTATACAGAAGCTATCACTAAACGGGTAGAAAAAGTTGATATAAAATTTGTTAGACAATCTGGTGGTAGAGGTCAATATGGACATGTTGTAATCAATGTCGAACCTAATGAAACTGGAAAAGGTTACCACTTTGATAATAAAATTGTCGGTGGCGTTATTCCACGAGAATATATCCAACCAGTTAGTGATGGAATTCAAGATGCTTTAAAAAATGGCGTTTTGGCAGGTTATCCAATTGAAGATGTTCGAGTGGAATTAGTTTTTGGCTCTCATCACGAAGTAGATTCTTCTGAGATGGCATTTAAAATTGCTGGATCCATGGCAATCCAAGAGGCTTGCAAAAAAGCTGGACCAGTTTTGATGGAGCCTATGATGAGTGTTGAAGTCGTTGTTCCCGAAGAATATCTTGGTGATGTAATGGGCGATATAAATTCACGCAGAGGGAATATTGGGAATATGGGGCAACGGAAAGATGCTCATACTCTCGATGCTATTGTTCCACTATCAAAAATGTTTGGCTACGCAACAGACTTGAGATCGATAACTCAAGGTCGCGCAGTATTTCATATGGAGTTTTCGAATTTTAAAGAAGTACCGGTTTCAGTAAAAGATGAAATCCTTGAAAAAGTTCATGGAAAGGCCTCTTAACAAAAGAGAATAATATTGTGGCAAAACAAACAATTCGCATAAGCCTAAAAGCATACGATCATTCATTGATTGATAAATCAACTGAGAAGATTGTTAGAACTGCAAAATCAACTGGAGCAATTATTTCAGGCCCTATTCCCTTGCCCACTAAACGTACAGTATATACTGTACTTCGTTCTCCTTTTGTGAATAAAAAATCTCGAGAACAGTTTCAAACAAAAATTCATAAACGGTTAATTGATATTTTAAACTCAACACCAAAAACTGTAGAAGCATTAATGAAGCTTGACTTACCTGCTGGTGTTGATATAGAAATCAAAGTATAAAAATGCGCGGTCTAATTGGTAAGAAAATTGGGATGACCCAGATTTACAATCATTCAGGAGGATTGATTCCTGTGACTGTTGTAGAGGCGGGACCATGTGTAGTTACTCAAGTGAAGACAAAGTCCAACGATGGTTATGAAGCAATTCAAGTTGGTTTCGGCCAAATGAAAGAAAAGCATTCGAATAAAGCATTGAATGGTCATTTTACTAAAGCTGGTACAGAGATGAAAAAATATTTGGCTGAATTTGTTCCAGTGCCAGATTATGAATATAAGGCTGGACAAGAATTTGGAGTTTCTTTGTTTAGAGAAGGTGAATATGTTGATGTAGTTGGTACAACAAAAGGTAAAGGTTTTTCTGGAGTTATGAAACGTCATGGGTTTGCTGGTGGACCAAAAACTCATGGTCAAAGAGAACACCCAAGATCTGCGGGTTCAATTGGACAGGCATCCGACCCATCACGTGTGTTTAAAGGAATGAAAATGGCTGGACAATACGGTAATAAACGTATGACTACTAGGAACCTTGAGGTCATTCACGTAGATAAAGAAAATAATCAAATTTTGCTTAAAGGAGCTATCCCTGGAGCAAATAACGGAATAGTTTATATAACCAAGTAAAATGAAATTTAATATTACAAAAGAAGATGGATCTAAGGGATCATCGATAAATGTTGATGATTCAGTATTTGGTATCGAGCCAAATAATAGCGTTGTTCATCAGGCAGTCGTAGCTGAATTAGCCAATGGAAGGCAGGGAACTCATTCGACAAAGAATCGATCAGAAGTAAGAGGTGGTGGCAGGAAACCTTTTAAGCAAAAAGGTCGAGGTGTTGCGCGTGCAGGTTCGACTCGATCTCCTATTTGGAAAGGCGGAGGTACTGTATTTGGTCCTGAGCCTCATGAATATGATAAAAAAATCTCTAAAAAAATGCGAAAAATAGCACGTCGATCTGTTTTATCTAGTAAAGCAAACAATGGTAAAATTATTGTTTTAGAGAATATTACAGTCAAAACACCTAAAACAAATGATTTTGCAAAGTTTCTAGATAAGCTCAATCTGCTAGGTAAAAAAATCACAATTTTAGTAGCTGCTTATAGTGATGATTTATTCTTAGCAGCAAGAAATATTCCAAATATTTATCTAGTTGAAGCTACATCGGCTAGTACCTATGATTTATTGGATTGTGAGTCTTTATTATTTGATAAAGCTGGATTGTCATTAATAAATAAACAGTTAAAACTAATTAAATAATGTCTTATCAAAAAATTATATTACGTCCATTATTTACTGAAAAGATGAGCCGTTTAGAAGAGACAGAAAATAAATATGCATTTCAAGTTTTGAAGACTGCAAATAAAATTGAAATAGAAAAAGCTATTGAAAATAAATTTGATGTTAAAGTAAAAAAAATTGCAACTATGAATTTTGCAGGTAAAGAAAAGAATATGACTGTTCGTAGTGGCGGCAGAACAATTAGGACTCAAGGTAAAAGGTCTAATTGGAAGAAGGCAGTTGTAACATTAATGGATGGCGATGAAATTGATTTGCTAAAAGGTGAGGTTTCAAACTGATGGGGATAAGAAGTATAAAACCAACCACCCCTGCTAATCGTTTTGCAACTCGATCTGATTTTTCTGAAATTACGAGAGATTATCCTGAAAAAAGTCTAACTAAAGCTCTCCGAAAGTCAGGAGGGCGCAATAATAATGGTCGAATTACAGTAAGACATAGGGGCGGGGGGCACCGTCGTCGATATCGTATCATTGATTTTAAACGTGATAAATTTGATGTTCCAGCAAAAGTTGTTTCTATTGAGTATGATCCTAACCGATCTGCCAATATAGCTCTTCTTCATTATCATGATGGTGAGAAACGTTATATCCTATCACCATATGGTTTAAAAGTTGATGATGAAATATTGAGTGGACAGAATGCACCGTTAAAAATTGGGAATGCTTTACCTATAAGCAAAGTTGCAACAGGTATGTTTGTTCATAATATTGAACTTGAACCTGGTCGAGGGGGTCAAATGGTACGTAGCGCTGGCGTTGCGGCTCAAGTGATGGCGCACGACAGTGGATTTGCAACTGTTAAATTGCCTTCAGGAGAAGTTAGGCAGATTCGTCAAAATTGCTTCGTTACTATTGGAGAGGTTGGAAATAAATCTCATGAAAAGATCGTATCTGGTAAAGCTGGAAGAAGTAGATGGCTGGGTATACGCCCAACTGTCCGTGGTGTTGTCATGAACCCTGTTGATCACCCACATGGTGGTGGAGAAGGAAAAACTTCAGGAGGACGGCATCCAGTTTCTCCTTGGGGTATGCCAACAAAAGGTTATAAAACTCGTAAGAAAAATAAGAAATCTAACGCCTATATTTTAAAAAGGAGAAAATAGGATGGCCCGATCATTAAAAAAAGGACCATACGTAGACCCTAAACTTCAAAAGAAGGTTGAGAAAATAAATGATGGTGGTAAAAAACAGGTTATTAAAACATGGTCAAGAAGGTCAATGATTACTCCAGACTTTGTAGGTCATACATTTGCTGTTCATAACGGTAATAAGTTTATACCAGTATTTGTCTATGAAAATATGGTTGGTCATAAGTTTGGTGAGTTTGCTCCTACTAGAACCTTTAGATTGCATTCTGGAGATAGAAAAAATTAGTTATTATGGAAGCAAAGGCAATAACAAGACATATTAGACAATCTCCGCGTAAAATTCGGGTTGTGCTAGATAAAATAAGAGGATCTAAATTTGAGGTAGCGCTAAACTATTTGCATTTTTCAAAGGCAAAAGCGGCACTGCAGATTGAAAAAACTCTGAGATCAGCATACCACAATTTAATTGTACAGGCAAAAGACGGAAATGTTAGTAGTGATAACCTTTTTGTGAAGGAATGTTTTGCAAATGGTGGTCCTCATATTAAGCGCTTTCGAGCTGCATCCATGGGTCGAATTTCAAGATTAAATAAACCAACAGCACATTTAACGATTATTGTGTCTGATAAAAAGAATTAAGGAGGGCCATTTGGGACAAAAAACTCATCCAGTTGGTTTTAGATTGCAAGTTAATAAAAATTGGCGCTCTACATGGTTTGCAGATAAAAGTTTTACAATTGGACTTGAAGAAGATTTGAGGGTCCGCAGATATTTAAAAGCTCGTCTTCCAAATGCGGGAATATCGCGCGTTGAAATCAGTCGCTCATCAAAAACTGTAACTGTCACCATTTATACGGCTCGCCCTGGGATAGTTATTGGAAAAGGTGGAGAAGAGGTAAATAGGTTAAAAGATGAGATAAAACAGTTAACTGATAAAAACGTACAGGTTAATATTTCTGAAGTAAAAAGACCTGAGTTGGATGCTGCCCTAGTAGGATCTAATATCGCACATCAATTAATGAAAAAAGTTTCTTACCGTCGTGTTGTTAATAAAGCTATCCAATCCACGATGCGTATGGGTGCCGAAGGAATAAGAATTAACGTTGCTGGTCGTCTTGGAGGTGTGGAAATCGCACGTAGTGAAAAATTTTCTCAAGGCCGTGTACCCTTACATACTTTACGTGCAGATATAGATTATGTTCTAACTGAAGCGCAAACTCAGTATGGTATAATAGGAATTAAAGTATGGATATGTAATGGAGAGTCATCTAGGAAATAAGTAATGCTTGAACCAAAAAAAACAAAGTTTAGAAAACACCATAGAGGAAATACTAGAGGGACTGCTAAAGGAGGAGAGTATGTTGCCTTTGGATCGTATGGTTTGAAAGCAATGGAGCCGGGATGGATAACAAGTCGTCAAATCGAAGCATGCCGTATATCAATTACTCGCGTTGTTCGTAAGGTTGGTAAAATGTGGATTCGTATTTTTCCTGATAAGCCTATTACTAAAAAACCTGCAGAGACTAGAATGGGTAAGGGTAAAGGAACTCCAGAATATTGGGTGGCTGTTGTAAAGCCAGGGCGTATTTTATTTGAAGTAGAGGGAGTTGATAGAGCAGGCGCAGAAGAAGCCTTCCATAATGCTTCTCATAAGTTACCTATTAAAACTAAAGTAGTGAATCGTAGAGAAGTATAATGAAGAAAAGAGACTTAAATAATTTAGATATTTTGGATTTATCTACTATGATTACAGATAATGAAGAAGCATTACAAAACTTGAAATTTCAAAAAGCAATGCAGCAACTTGAAGATCCTTTGCAAATAAAATCATTAAAAAAAGACATTGCTCAATTAAAAACAATAATGAAAGAATTTGATTTAGGTTTGCGTGGCAATAAGGATAAAAAATAATTTATGGATTTAAGAAAGAAACAAACAATGACTGGGGAAGTATTAAGTGATAAAATGGAAAAAACAGTTGTTGTCCAGATTACCAGAAAAATTCCTCATCCCGTTTATGGTAAGTATGTCAAACGCAGTAAAAAGGTTTTAGCGCACGTTAAATCAGTTCAACCAAAAATTGGAGATATAGTAAAAATAAATTCTATGCGTCCAATGAGTAAAAGAAAAAGATGGTATGTTGGTGAAATTATTAGAGAATCGATCAAAATTGGATAATTAATAATGATTCAACAAGAAACAAGATTAAAAGTAGCTGATAATTCAGGAGCACGCGAAGTACTCTGCTTTAAAGTTTTAGGCGGAAGTCGTAGAAGATATGCTTCTATTGGCGATCTTATAGTGGTTACGGTGAAACAAGCAATGCCTGATGGTATGGTTAAGAAGGGGCAAGTTACTAGAGCAGTAGTCGTTCGGACAAAAAAAGAAGTTCGACGTTCAGATGGATCTTACATACGTTTTGATGATAATGCGGCAGTGTTACTAAACGAAGCTGGTGAGCCTCGTGGGACTAGAGTCCTAGGCCCAGTTGCGCGTGAGCTACGTGATAGTGGATATATGAAAATTGTATCAATGGCACCGGAGGTTATCTAATGCATCTTAAAACTGGAATGAATGTTAAAGTGATTAGCGGGAATCATAAAGGGAAAGAAGGTAAACTACTTTATGTCCACCCTCAAAAAGAACGAGTTATTATTGAAGGAGTAAACTTAATAAAGCGCCATACAAAACCAACACAAGATAATCCTCAAGGTGGAATAGTAGAAAGAGAAGGTTCTATTCACATTTCAAATGTTATGTTAATCCATAGTGGAAAGCCTACCAGGATTGGCTATAAGAAGTTAGATGATGGATCGAAAGTTAGGATCGCAATAAAAACTGGTGATGAGATTAGTTTATAATTATGGTTGATAAGAAAATAAATAAAACAGTACCATATCTTAAAAAAAAGTATTTGGAAGATGTCGTTTCATCTATGACTGAGCGTTTTAATTATAAAAACGTTATGGAAGTACCTATGCTAACACAAATTTCATTAAATATGGGAATTGGAGACGCGAAGGATAATCCGAAAAAATTAGAAAGTGCTATCCAAGAGTTAACTTTGATCACTGGTCAGAAGCCGGTAACAACACTTTCAAAAAAAGATATTTCAAATTTTAAAATTCGAAAAGGGTTTCCGGTAGGATGTAAAGTAACTCTACGTGGGAATAGAATGTATGATTTTATGGAAAGGTTAATTAGTATAGCGTTACCTCGAACACGTGATTTTCGCGGACTATCATTTAAATCGTTTGATGGTAGAGGGAATTACTCTTTTGGTGTAAAAGAGCAAATAATTTTTACTGAAATTGATTATGATAAAATTGATAGTGTTAGAGGAATGGATGTCACGTTTTTGACATCAGCTAATTCAAATGACGAATCATATTGGTTATTAAAACTTATTGGACTTCCTCTAAAGGAAAAACCTGTAAAAGAAAAAGCTGAGGTATCTGATGGCTAGAAAAGCGCTCGTTGTTAAGTCAAAAAGAAAAGCCAAGTTTAGTACTCGTGCTTATAATCGTTGTTTTAGTTGTGGGCGACCAGATGGTTATTTGAGAAAATTTGGATTGTGTCGTATTTGTTTTAGAGAAATGGCTCTTAGGGGTGAGATTCCTGGTGTCACAAAGGCAAGCTGGTAGGAGATTGATATGTCAATGACTGATCCAATTGCTGATATGATAACTCGGATTCGAAATGGAATGGCTGTAGATAAAAGATTTGTTGATATTCCATCGTCTAATCTGAAGAAGCGTATCGCATTTATTTTAAAAGAAGAAAGTTACATTAAAGATTTTATGTTTATCCAAAATGGTGTTAAGTCTCTAATTCGGGTCTTCATTAAATACGATAGAAAAGGAGAAACTGTTATATCAGGTATTGAGAGGGTAAGTAAGCCTGGACTAAGAGTTTATGTTGGTAGTGGTGAGATACCTCGGGTTTTAGATGGATTAGGTATCTCAATATTGTCAACTTCAAAAGGTGTGATTTCAAATAAAACTGCTAAACGTTTTGGTGTTGGTGGTGAAATCCTTTGCAAGGTTTGGTAACAGTATTATGTCAAGAATAGGTCAAATGAATATAGAAATACCAGAAGCTGTTAGCATAACGCTAAGCGCTAATCGAGTAGATATTAAAGGTCCTAAAGGCAACATCCTTGTCCCGTACCATGAAGACATGAAAGTTACTCAATCTGATGGGAATCTCTCGGTTGAGAGGCCTTCTGACTCAAGAAGTCATCGATCTTTACATGGCACTACCCGTCAATTAATCTCAAATGGTGTTCATGGAGTCACTGAAGGATTTACAAAAGAATTAGAAATACGAGGAGTTGGCTATCAAGCTAATATGCAAGGTAAATATCTAGTACTCCAATTAGGATATTCACACGAAATATATTTTGAGCCCCCAGAAGGAATTGAAATTAAAGCAAATAAAACGGAGCTAATTGTTAGTGGAATAAATAAACAATTAGTGGGTGAAGTTGCAGCAAAAATTCGTTCTTTTAGAAAGCCTGAGCCATATAAAGGTAAAGGAATTCGTTATAAAGATGAATATGTAAGATCGAAGCAAGGTAAAACTGTTGGTGGAGTAACTGCGTAATGAAAAATATATCATTAAAAAATGTACGCAACGAACGTAGACGAAATCGAAGCAAGAGAGATAATATGTTTCATTTTGAACGCTTGCGTATGGTTGTATATCGATCAAGCAAGCATATTAGTGTGCAAATTATAGATGATCATAAAGGTGCGACTCTTGTTTCTGCATCATCAAATGAAAAGTCATTGCAAAAAGAAATAGCCAAAACAAAATCTAAAATTGAAATTAGCTCTACAGTTGGCAAGGTTTTGGCGGAGCGAGCAATAAATAATAAAGTTAATAAAGTTGTATTTGATAGGAATGGATATCCTTATCATGGTCGTGTTAAAGCTGTCGCAGAAGCTGCGAGAGAAGCTGGCCTAAAATTTTAAAAAGATGGAAAGAATATTATGATTAATCCTGCTGAGTTAGATTTAAAAGAAGAATCAGTTATTCGAGTAACCCGAGTCTCAAAGGTGACTTCTAGAGGAAAGAATTTTAGATTTGGCGCATTGGTCGCAATTGGAGACGGCAATGGGCACGTCGGCATTGGTCAAGGAAAAGCTGGAGAAGTAATGACGGCAATAAGCAAAGCTAAGGAAGAAGCCAAACAGAACATAGTTAAAATAAATTTAGTTAACAAAACTATACCACATAAAATTGTTTCTCGTTATGGCGCAAGTCAAGTTATGCTAAAGCCTGCTTCGCCAGGAACTGGAATTATTGCAGGATCAGCAGTAAGAGCATTAATGGAACAGGTAGGAATTCAAAATATCTTAACAAAAAGATTCGGTTCAAATAATCAATTAAATGTAACTAAAGCTACGATGAAAGCTTTGACCAATCTCATGGATGTTGTAAGTATTGCAAATAAGCGAGGGATCACAATAAAAGAGGTTTTTAACTAGTAATGGCCAAAGCGAAAAACTTATCAATCACTCAAATAAAAAGTCAAATTGGTTATAAAAAGAAAGCAAAATTGACTTTAAAAGCTCTTGGTCTAAGAAAAATGAATCAAACTGTTCATAAGAAAGATTCAGCAGCTATAAGAGGTATGATAGATAAAGTTAGTTTCTTAGTTAAGGTTGAGGAATCCTAATGAAGCTTGGTGAATTAAAACCATCAAATGGAGCAACAAGCAGTAAAAAACGTGTAGGTCGTGGCCATGGCTCCGGATTAGGGAGGAATGCTGGTAGAGGAGACAAAGGATATCATTCTCGATCAGGCTCGAAGCATCGAGCTTGGTTTGAAGGTGGCCAAATGCCGCTTCATCGTCGCTTACCGAAACGTGGATTCTCTAATTATTTGTTTAAAAAAGAATTTCAAGTAGTAAATATTGCTGATCTAGAAAGTTTAAATGAAGGTTTAGTTGATGCAAATGTTCTAAAGGATAATGGTCTAGTTAAGCATGCGATGCGCCCTATTAAAATTTTAGGTAATGGTAAATTAAATAAAAAACTGGATGTGATTGCTAATGCTTTTAGCAATTCAGCAAAAGAAAAAATTACGAAAGCTGGTGGGAAGGTTACGGAGCAATAGTGATTGATAAAATCAAAAATATTTTTGCTATTCCTGATTTAAGGAAACGTGTATTATTTACACTTGGCGTGCTTGTATCAGTTCGTTTAGGAGCCCATATTCCGATTCCAGGTATTGATGCAAATGCACTTTCAGCTGCATTTCAAGGATATCAGAACACTTTACTTGGCCTTTATAATCTTTTTGCAGGTGGAGCATTTGAAAAAGCTACTTTATTTGCCTTGGGTATCATGCCGTATATATCAGCATCGATTATTATTCAACTAATGAGTACGGTTGTTCCATATTTTCAGAGATTACAGAAAGAAGGCGAAGCAGGCCGCAAAAAAATCACACAAATAACACGATATCTTACGGTTTTGATTTCAGCAATGCAGGCTTATGGTATTGTTGCCGTATTTTTACCTTCAATGTCTTCAGGTGGTCAATCAGTAGTTATTAATCCAGGATTTAGTTTTATTTTTACAGGAACTGTTAGTTTAATCACCGGTACCGTTTTACTTATGTGGCTAGGTGAAAGAATTACTGAAAGAGGTATTGGCAATGGGATTTCATTGATTATTATGGTAGGGATTGTATCGGGCCTTCCTAATGTAATAGTGAGTGAAATTGCTCTTATAAGTGAAGGTGTAAGAGGTCTGTTGAGCGAAGTTATTTTAATAGGAATAATGTTTGTTGTGATTGCTTTTGTTGTTCTTCTTACTCAAGGAACTAGAAAGATCCCTGTTTCATATGCAAAAAGAGTTGTTGGTCGTAAAGTTTATGGTGGCCAATCAACCCATATTCCATTAAAAGTTAATACAGCTGGCGTAATGCCAATTATTTTTGCTCAATCCATTATGTTTATACCAAGCACAATAGCAACATTCTTTAGCGATAATGATTTTATGCAAGGTGTAATAAGATGGTTCTCATTTGATCATCCGTTTTATTGGTTCATTTTTGGAATAATGATTGTGTTTTTCACTTATTTTTATACTGCAATTGCGTTTGATCCTACACAAGTATCACAGCAGATGAAACAACATGGTGGATTTATTCCTGGAATTAGGCCTGGGAAAAAAACAGCTGAATATATTGATAACATATTGTCACGAGTTACTTTACCAGGTTCTTTTGCGTTAGCACTGGTTGCCATTTTCCCTTATATACTTATGCAGTCCATGGATGTTAGTTATGATTTGGCTTCTTTTTTTGGAGGTACTAGTTTGCTAATTATTGTTGGAGTGGCATTGGATACATTACAACAAATCGAATCACATTTAATGAGCCGCCATTATGATGGATTTCTAACCAAAGGTAAAATCCGTGGTAGGAGGCGCATGTAAATGATTCGTATTCGAACTAAACGAGAGATTGAGTTTATTACAGCTAGTTGTCAAATTGTTTCAGATACATTAGATATGTTGACGAATTATGTTAAACCTGGAGCTAAAATTACTGAACTAGATCAAAGAGCCGAAGAATTCATTATTAATTGCGGAGCTCGTCCAGCTTTTAAGGGCTATATGGGTTTTCCTTCAACCTTATGTGTATCTGTAGATGATGAAGTAGTTCATGGAATTCCAAATGATAGAGTTTTAAAGGATGGGCAGATTGTAGGTATAGATTGTGGAGCTGAAAAGGATGGCTATTTCGGAGATCATGCTCGG
>NZWI01000051.1 GCA_002701875.1 Fidelibacterota bacterium | reverse complement strand
GTGATAGCATTTACTAAGGGAGAAATTCCAGGGTATGTCAAAATCAAATTATTTACAAAAAAACTCATTTATTGATCTTAATGAGCCAGAATTAATAAAACTAATGCAAGATGTTGGTGGTGAAAGTTTTCGTATTAATCAAATAAATAATTGGATTTATAATAATTATGTTAGATCGTGGGATGAAATGAAAAACATACCCAGTTCTTTAATAAGTCAACTAGAGAAGAAGATAAAATTACATTCACTAGATCTAATCGAGATTACTGGAGTTAAGAATGATCCAATCAGAAAATTCTTATTTAAAACAAAAAAAGGTAATCAAATAGAATCAGTATTAATGCATGATAAAAAACGAACCACAATATGCGTTTCTAGTCAGTCAGGTTGTATTCTAGATTGTAATTTTTGTGCCACAGCATCAATGGGATTTCTAGAAAATTTGAGTTCTACTGAAATACTTGACCAAGTACTATATCTTGCAAGCTATTCAGATTCAAAGATTACAAATATAGTTTATATGGGTATGGGCGAGCCATTGATGAATTATCGTAGTGTAATGGAGTCGGGGACTTTATTAAAAACTAAAATGGGATTAGGGACCAAAAGAATTACTATTTCAACAGCAGGTATTGCTTCAAAAATTCGTCAAATAGCAGATGATAATTATGGATTTAAATTAGCTATAAGTTTGAATGCGTCTAATGAAAATACACGTAATAAAATAATGACAATCACAAAAAAATATTCTTTATTAAAAATAATGAAAGCAGCTGAATATTATTTTAATAAGACAAAAAAGTTAGTTACTTTTGAATATGTGCTGCTAAAAGATGTAAATGCTTCCGTTAGTGATGCTGAGAATTTGATGAATCTATTAAAAAATTTTCCGTGTAAGTTAAATGTAATACCTTACAATGAAATNGATGGAGATTACAAAAGACCAGATANAGAAAACATTGAATCNTTTTTGTCATCTTTGGANNNTGCNCCATTTATGGTTACTGTTAGATGGAGTAATGGAACTGATATAAATGCTGGTTGCGGTCAATTAGCTGTGAAAGATACCATATGATTAATTATGAATTAATGGCCGAAAGGGTATTTGATTTAACCCAATTCAATGGAAAAATAGCAGTTATTCTTGGTTCTGGATTGGGAGGATTTTCAAACAATTTGAAAAATCAATGCACCATACCATATAATGATATTCCTNGTTATCCATTNTCTACNGTAGAAGGACANGAAGGTGAATTAGTTTTAGGAACNNTAGATAAACAAGAACTGTTAATAGCAANAGGTCGCTTTCATTANTATGAAGGATATTCTTTTCAAGAAATTACTATACCCATTCATCTTTTTAGCAAATTGGGAATTGATCATTTAATAATAACAAATTCATCTGGTTCAATGAATAAAAACTTTTTACCTGGATCTCTAATGGTGGTTAAAGGACATATGGATTGTACATACAGACATAGCCCTGATCGCCCAAAGCTTTATTCGGGTTTACCGTATCATGATTCGCAATTAATTGATTTAGCATTANCCTCTGGAAAAGAAATGGGAATTAAATTAGAGCTTGGTAATTATTGTTGGACGCTAGGGCCCTCCTATGAAACACCAGCAGAAATAATTGATATGAAAAATTTTGGAGGTGATGCAGTGGGAATGAGTACTGTACCTGAAATTATTTCCGCAGCAGAACTAAATATGANAGTTTTGACTATTTCATGTCTAACAAATTATGCTGCCGGTATAACAAAAAAATCTCTGAGCCACGAAGAAGTTATGGAAACAGCAGAAAAATCATCGAAAGAATTCTCTCAACTATTAAAAAAGATTTTATCTAATTTATTCGATTCCTTCTAGTAACCAATGGCTGAAGTCTCGCCTCTTGAATCTGGACCACCCCAATATCCATTTGCGTTAATCATGATACCATTTGCTTCACCAATAGAACCTCTAAGCCTCACATCATGGCCCATTGCTTTCAATCTCTTTATTATTTTATTAGATAGGCCACGCTTTTCATGAAATACCATATCTGGCATCCATTGAGAATGGATCCTAGGTGAGGAGACAGCTTGCTGGATATCCATATCGTGAATTACTACATTTAGTATATTTTGTAAAACTGTAGTAATGATTGTTGACCCTCCTGGCGAGCCAAGTATAAGGTAAGGCTCATTATTTTTTAATACTATAGTTGGAGTCATAGAGCTTAAGGGACGTTTTTTTGGTACAATTGCATTCGCTTCATTTCCTAAAAGACCAAACATATTTGGTTCCCCAGGTTTACTAGAAAAATCATCCATTTCATTATTAAGTAAAAAACCTGCACCTTTTACTGTAATACCATTCCCGTAACCTGAGTTAATAGTTGTGGTAACAGCAACCGAGTTGCCATCCTTATCTACAACTGAATAATGAGTGGTTTCTTCACTTTGATTCAAGTAAGGATCTCCATGTGTAACTTGTTTTGATATACCTGCTTGAGAAAAGTCAATCGNNTGANCTCTTTCTTTTGCATAATTTTTTGACAANAGCATGCTATTTGGAACATCCCAAAAATCCGAATCTCCAAGATGCTCAGCTCGGTCNGCATAAGCTCTGCGTTCAATCTCNGTAAGAATATGAATATAGTCGGGAGAATTATANCTGAGATCAAGAGATTGGGTTTTTGATTGATCAAGTATTTCACTAAACATATTTAACATATGAACTAAGAGAAGTCCCCCAGAACTAGGTGGACCCATAGATATTATCTCATAATCTTGAAAAGAACCTTTTACTGGATCCCTATATTTAGATGTATAATTTTCTAGATCTTTATATGTAATCCATCCGCCAACATTCTTCATTTCTTCTACAATTAATTGTGCAGTTTTCCCCTTATAAAACCCATCTCTTCCTTCGTTAGAAATTCTTTTCAAAGTATTAGCTAGATTTTCTTGAACAAATATATCTCCTTCTTTCCATTCTCTATCATCGCGAGTAAAAATTCGTTTTGTCTCAGAGTGTTGGCTCAGTCTATCTTTATTATTATTAAAACGATCAGCTTCATACTCTGAAAGGTTAAACCCTTCTTCGGCTAGGCTAATAGCAGGGGCTAGTAATTGTACCCTAGATATATTGCCAGATCCATAATCTCGCCAGGCTTTTAATAAACCATCTACTGAGCCTGGGACTCCAGAGGCAAAATGAGTTTTTCTGGATTTATCTTTAATGATATTTTTGTCTGTATCTAAATACATATCGCGTTCGGCATTAGAGGGAGCCATTTCTCTATAGTCCAAGGTAAAAATCTTACCACTAGATAGTTTAGAAACCATAAAGCCTCCGCCACCAATATTACCATTTGATGATGAAGTAACTGCAAGCGCAAATCCAACGGCGACAGCTGCATCCACGGCATTACCACCTTCTTTTAGAATATCGACACCGACTTGAGATGCATGGCGACTTGTGGAAACAACCATACCATTTTCACCAAACACGGGCACCTGCCTTGTACATGATAGTCCCGCAAAAATAATAACTATAATGCTAATGCGTTCTACAAATCTATAATTCATTGTGCTTTAAAACCTTTCCATACAATTCTTTTGAACAATTACCATGATCTAATGCAATGGCGCCATTTATTATTACCCAATCAATTCCAGATGGGTATTGGTGGGGATCTTCCCATGTTGCATTATCAATAATGTTATTCGGGTTAAAAATTACTAAGTCTGCCCAATAGTTATTTTTTACTATCCCGCGGTCTTTTAAGCCAAGGACAGATGCGGGTAAGCCTGTCATTTTACGAATAGATTCAGCTAAACTAATAATTCCTTTTTCTCTTACATATCTTCCTAAAATACGAGGATATGTCCCATAGCTGCGAGGGTGAGGTTGAGCTTTGCCAAACTCTATCGTACTACCATCCGAGGCATGCATAACTTGTGGGTGAGACATAATTTGTTCAACGTCATCTTCATTAAGGCAATGATATATACCTTGCCCCTTTCCAACATAAACAAGGTCCATTAGTACTTCAGCTGCATTTTCCACTGTTGGTCTTCGACCTTTTGATTTGGTTATTTCAGCTAAATTCATACCATTATATGTTGTATTTGGAGGATAATTAGCAACTACAATACTAGCTGGATCTCCACCACCTCTATCATATACGATATTCCATACAATTTGATCTTTTATTTTTTGTCNCANATTGGGGTTATCTAAGCGTTCATTTAATTTTGATGNGCCTCCAGCTAANGACCATGCTGGGAAAACAACGGTTAANCCAGTACTNGTTGCAGTATAAGGATATTGATCTGCAGTAACATCAATACCATCTTCCCTAGCTTTATCAATCATATTTAAAGTATTGATAGAGTTACCCCACATTGATTTTCCAACAGCTTTGTGGTGAGAGATATTAACTGGAAGTTTAGATTCACGGCCAATGTTGATTGCTTCTTCAGTGGATTTTAGTAAACCAATACCTTCTTCTCGCATATGGGTTGAATAAATTCCTCCATGCTGGGAAACAATAGAAGCCAATGCGACAACTTCTTCAGTATTTGAATATGCTCCAGGTATATACTTTAATCCGGTTGACATTCCAAATGCGCCATCATCCATAGCAGATTCAATTAGTAATTGCATTTTCTCTAATTCACTCTTTGTCGCCAATCGGTTTTCACTACCCATTATTTCTTTTCGAACAGTGTTATGCCCAATTAATAAAGCTAAATTTGGTCCAATTCCTTTTGATTGAGTTTCCTTAATAAAATTAGAAATTGGATAAGGAGAACTTCCACAGTTGCCACCTACCATTGTTGTTACACCTTGTTGGAGATAATTTTCGACAGAAGGAAAATCTAAACTTTTTCGTTCAGAATGAGTATGCATATCGATAAAGCCCGGCGACACAACCAATCCTTTGGCATTAAGTATACTTTTTCCAATAGCATTTTCTATATTACCAATTTCAATTATTTTTCCATTACGAATATAAATATTTGATTTAAATAACTCTTTACCGGTTCCATCAGCTATTTGACCATTTATTATTATTATATCATAGGTAGATGATGTACAGGCAGATAAACAATAAATTAATGGTATTAAGAGAAATTTTTTCATGGGCTGCTTTTCTTTTTTTTCCACTTAGATATGTATGGAATTAACACCATATAAAATCCTGTTAACCACAGTAAAAATAAAATTATTCCTGATGGCAAAAAGACCCAAAGTTTTACCTTATTATGAAACCAAGATCCATCATGCAGTTCTTCAATGAAATCAGAACGTCTATAGGCTGCTTGAATAACATCACCGGAAAAGGTGTCAATTTGCACTTCCCATCTATTCTTACTTCGTACTTTTACAACCCCCTTGTCAATTCTAACATCTAAACGATCAATATCACTCCAAGATTGGATATTTGCTTCTTCTACTTTTTTTGCAGCCTCAAGGATTTCATCAAAAGATATTGATGGATTATTGGAAATATCACCACTTTTTGTTGATGGTTGGATCCATTCAACATCTTTTTTTAATTGAAGAAAAATACCTGTTATTGAAATGATCAAAACAGGTAATAAAATTATGAACGCACCCCAATAGTGAGTTTTCCTTGTCCATTTATTCCAGTTAAAATTTTTCCTCATGAGAAGAATATTTGATATTTTTATCAATTTCTCCTAGATGATAATTTTGCTAATAGACGTAAGATTTCAAGGTACAACCAGATTAGTGTGACCATTAAACCAAATGCACCATACCATTCCATATATTTTGGAGCTCCCTTCTCTGAGCCTTCTTCAATAAAATCAAAATCCAGAACCAAATTCAATGCTGCAATTATGACAACTCCAACACTAAATAAAATACCCATATTAGAATTCGAATGGATCAATGGAACATTTACACTAAACCAACTAAGAATCCAACTGATCAGATAAACAAAGGCAATTCCACCAGTTGCTGCAACTATACCTAGTTTAAAATTTTCTGTTGCTTTAATTAAGCCAGAACTGTAGGCAAGGAGAAGTGCCGCTAAAGTCCCAAAGGTCAGCATTACTGCTTGAGTTACAATCCCCGGATACATTGTTTCAAAGAACTTTGATATACCTCCCAAGGCTAATCCTTGAAGTAGTGAGTAAACTGGGACGGTGTACTGCGCCACATGAGGTTTAAATGCTGTGATAAGAGCAACAATAAAGCCACCAATCATTCCTATAATCATTAGAGCACTAGTTTTAGGATCTCCATAAGGAAGATTCCATGTAAATAGAGCTGTTGACATCAATAATAATAGAGCAAGGGCTGTTTTATATACTGTGCCCATTATGGTCATAGTTGCGCCAGTTGTTAAATCAAAACCACCAAAGGTTTTTGCATTTAATGTTGGATTCCCAGAACGAAGTGTTAAATGATTATTCATTAATAATTCTCCATACTATCATTGATAGCTTTAACAAGTTGATCAATATCCACACGATCCTGTTGCTGATTGTCCCTATGTCGAAGTGTAACAGAATTATCTTCACCAGTCTGATGGTCTATGGTTATCCCAAAAGGTGTGCCCGCTTCATCTTGTCTATAATATCGTTTCCCAATAGAACCTTGCTGATCATAGATAGTTATAAAATGTGGTTTTAATAGATCCATAACTTTACGTCCAATTTCAGGCAGGCCATCTTTTTTCACTAAGGGACAAACTACAGCAGTTACTGGAGCTATTTTGGGATGAAATTTCATGACTAATCGGTCATTATCCTTATCTTCCCAATATGCATCACTTAATACTGCTAGCAATATGCGATTAAGTCCTGCAGACGTCTCAATTATATATGGAAGGAATCTCTCATTTTTTTGTTGATCAAAAACTTCCATTTTTTTACCAGAAAATTTTTCATGTTGAACCAAATCAAAGTCAGTACGATTGTGAATTCCCTCAATTTCAGACCAGCCAAAAGGAAATTCAAATTCGATATCCCAAGCTTCTTTAGCATAGTGAGCGAGTTCATTCTTGCCATGCTCATGAAATCTGAGTTTTGATGAATTAAGTCCAAGTTGGTCATAAAATGATATTCTTTTTTGTTTCCATTCATTCAATGATTTGTCATCTTCTCCAGGTTTAACAAAATACTGCATTTCCATTTGTTCAAATTCTCGTGTACGAAAAATAAAATTTCTAGCTACAATTTCATTACGGAATGCTTTACCAATTTGAGCAATCCCAAATGGAACTTTTAAACGCAAGGCATTTTGTGTAAGTAGATAGTTAACATAAATACCTTGGGCCGTTTCAGGGCGTAAAAACGCAATATTACTATCATCTTCAATAGGACCAATATTTGTTTTAAACATTAAATTAAATTGGCGTGGCTCTGTAAGTTTACCTGTAGTACCACATTTTGGGCATTGAATTTTTATCCACTCAGTATTTTTGTTATCTTTTTCTACTAGATCATCAGCACGATAGCGTGACTTACATTCTTTACAATCTACTAAAGGATCATTAAATGCGCCTACGTGTCCTGAAGCTTCCCAAATTTTTGGATGCATTAGAATTCCACTATCTAAACCCACAATATTTTCATGTAACTGCGTCATATCACGCCACCACAACTGAGAAATATTGTTTTTTAAAGTGATTCCTAATGGACCGTAATCATAAATAGCTCCAAACCCTCCGTAAATTTCCGAACTTTGAAAAACGAATCCTCTTCGTTTACAGAGAGATACAATTTTATCAATACTCATAGTTCCTAGGATATTTCCCTTTTTTATATTTAATAATAATTGCTGAGAAGTTAGGGAGAATCTAATCTATTATAAATAATGGTGTTGTTATCTAAGGTTAGAAAGAAATTATTATTAATCGAGTGCTTTGAGCTCACGTTCAATTTCATCATTATACTTAATATTACTATCCGAAGAATTAACGATTGGAATAGTTTTATTTTTTGATGTTTTCATATAAATAATAATAATAAAAATGCTTAGAAGTCCAAAAAAGAGTGGAGCCAGCCAAGCAAAAATATTAAACCCTTCTGCGACCGGTATTGACAATACACGTTCACCGTACTTATCCGTATAATAGTTTATTATCTCCGATTTTGTCTTACCATTATCAACCATCCCAGCAATTTCTATTTCCATCTCTTTATTACCGTGATCATAAACGGTTCCAGACCAGCAACATGTTGCCATTAAACTTTTTTCTATATCAAGAATTAGTTCACTTTTCTCATCAGCGCCAAGAATTGTTAGAAACATAGTAAGTAAAAGTAATTGTTTCATTTCTTTTTAGCTTTGCGACGTTTTTTTCTTGGTGGGGCGGCTCGTTTTTTATTAATTAATTCTATTGCTTCTTCTAGAGTTAATTTTTCAACATCAATTTCTCGAGGAAGTGATGCATTAACTTTTCCATCTGTTATATATGGCCCATATCTTCCATCTTTTAATATTAATGATTCACCGGTCTCAGAATGATTCCCCAAAGTTTTTAATTCTTGTGGACCATTTGAACGTTTATTGATTAGCTCTAATGCATCGGCTAATTCAATAGTGAGAGGAGACATGTTTGGCGGGATACGTCCATTCTTACCTTTACCCGCTGATACATATGGACCAAAACGACCATAATCCGCTTTAACATCGTCACCCGTCTCAGGATGTGAACCAAGTGTCCGAGGAAGTGCGATTAATTTTAACCCAAGTTCCAAATCTACTTCAGATAAATTTGTCCCTTTGGGTATTGCTTTTCGCTTATTAGTTTCACCTAACTGTACGTAGGGTCCATAAGGGCCATTTTTTAATAATATTTTTTCTCCAGATTCTGAATCAATCCCAAGCTCTTTATCTTCATTTATTTCTTGATTTATTATCTCTAAAGCTTTATCAACATTAATATCACCAAGATATATATTTGAGGGTATAGACTTTCTAATCTCACCCTGCTGAATAAAAGGTCCATATTGTCCTACTCGAATTTCTATTGGGTCACCATCATTCTCAAATTGTACAGAACAAGCTTTTCCTATGTCAACTTTATCTTCAAGCATTGCTTCTAAGCCAGTTTGTTTTTCTGACCCAAAATAGAAGTCTTTCATAAAAGGAGTCGCTTCTTTTTCTCCTCGAGAAATAGCATCTAGACCATCTTCCATATTAGCAGTAAACTTAGTATCGACAAGAGCAGTAAAGTGATTTTCTAATAATTGTGTAACTGCTATACCAAGAAAAGTTGGTGTGAGCTTTCCTCTATCTCTATTGACATAAGTCCTATAAACAATCGTATCTATGATATTTGCAAAAGTCGAGGGACGACCAATCCCTTCAGCTTCCAATTCTTTAACTAACGAAGCTTCTGTAAATCTTGCGGGGGGTTTTGTTGAGTGTTCTTTTGCAGTAAGCTCATTGCAGTTTAATGTTTGTTCTTTTGCCATATTAGGCAGTATAGTTTCTTTATCTTCTGTAATACCATTTCTTCTATCTGTACTTTCAACATATGCAGCCATATAACCCGGGAATAAAATAACCTTACCATTTGCCCGAAACTCTGATCGTTGATTTTCTATTGTAACAGCAATTTGTTTTATTTTTGCTGATTTCATTTGTGATGCTAGAGTTCTTTTTAATATTAAGTCATATAACTTAGCAGCATCATCATCAATTGAAGTTCTAACTTGATCAACGCTAGTGAAATTAACTCCAGCTGGGCGAATGGCTTCATGAGCTTCCTGTGCATTTTTTACTTTTGTACTATAAACGTTAGCTTGCTCCGGCAAATATTCTTGACCAAACTTAGATAATATTTCATTTCTTGCACCATTAATGCCTTCTTTCGATAATAAAGTTGAGTCAGTTCTCATATATGTGATGAAACCTTGTTCATAGAGTCGTTGTGCATTTCGCATGGTTTTTCTGGCAGACGAACGAAGTTTGCGTGCAGCTTCTTGTTGGAGTGTTGATGTGGTAAAAGGAGGTTTAGGGTGAGAATTCTTAATTTTTTCCTCAATATTTGAGATCTTGAAAACTCCCTGATTTAATTCTTTAACTAATTCATCAGCTTGTGTTTTTGATAAAAGAAGAACATCTGTATTTTTCAAATTTCCAGAGTTTGGGTCAAAGTCTTTTCCGGTTGCAATTTTCTTATTGTCCAATCGTATTAATGTTGCTGAAAACAAATCGTCATTAATACTAAATGTCGCTTTCAAATCATAATAGTCCGCAGAATGAAAAATTTGTCTAAGACGCTCTCTATTAACAATGATTCTTAGTGCAGCAGATTGTACTCGCCCAGCTGAAAGGGAAACTTCAACAAATTTCATATTCTTTTTTAAGCAACTCCAAAGAACACGAGAGACTTTATATCCAACGAGACGATCAATAATACGTCGTGCAGTCCTAGCATTCACCATATCTTCATTAATGGGGTGAGGTGTATCCATTCCTTCTTTGACACCCTCTTTTGTAATTTCAGTAAATTGAACACGAGAAATTTTCTCTTGTTCAACTTCACTAGCAAGATGTGCAGCTATGGCCTCTCCTTCACGATCAGGGTCAGTAGCAATTACAACCTTATTTGTTTTTTTTGCTAATGCTTTAAATTCTTTCATAAATGATTTTTTGTCA
>NZWI01000050.1 GCA_002701875.1 Fidelibacterota bacterium | reverse complement strand
TATCGATCATTTAGCTGCTGGTGGACGAATTATCATAATGTCATACCATTCTATCGAAGATAGAATGGTAAAGCATGCATTTCGGTCATTAAAACAGTCAGGGAAATTAGATGTATTAACAAAAAAACCGGTCATTCCATCAGCCGCTGAGCGAGAAAATAATAACCGGTCTCGTAGTGCTAAACTTAGAGCTGCAGAAAGATTAATCTAGATGCCCATAAGAAAACATAAGAGACGATCGAAAAGAAACCGTGAGTTTTTTCAAACCTTGCTCTTCTTTTCAACAACCATACTTTCAATCGCTGGATTAATTGCATACCTCTGGGTTTATACTGAGGTTGATGAAAATATGTTTGGTATTGAAATCCAAACTCAAGTTATAAAAGAGCTTCAAAACTCTGTTCGGGAGTTAGAGATGGATATCGCAAACTTATCTAGCAGTACACGTATATCTAATTTTGCTAGAAATAAATTAGAAATGATACCAGCAGAGCCAGAAACGCTTACTATCTATATTAATAATAATTCTTTAACAAGTAACTTTTGACTAAAACTTATCAAAAATTTCGATCCCGAGTAAGTACCGTTTCATTGTTAATTATTTTGGGATGGATTGGTTTATCAACTCGACTCTTCCAAATCATGGTGATTCAAAGTGATGAATATAAAAAACAAGGAATCAGCCAAGGGCAAAAAAATGAAAAATTAGTAGCAATAAGAGGAAATATTTATGATAGAAAAAATGTTGCCCTCACTCAAAATATCATTCACTATTCCTTAGGGGCTCAAACGCTAAAGATTAAAGACAAGACCCTCTTTGCAGCTAAAATTTCTAATGTTACAGGTAGAGATGTAGAATATTATATAAATAAACTAAATACAAAAAAAAGTTTCGTTCCTCTTGAGCATAAATTAAGACAAAGCAGAGTAAAAACTCTTATAGGAGAGAGAATCCCAGGGCTTGTAATTGAAAGAAAATCAAGACGTTCTTATCCTCAAGAAAACATCGCCGCGCAAGTCGTTGGTTTTACAGACATAGATGACAGAGGATTAACTGGTATAGAAAAAGAATACAACAGTCACTTAACTGGCAAAGCTGGCTGGGTAGTAAAGCAAGTAGATGGTAAAGGTAGATCTCAAATCAAAACAAGTTTTCCAATTAATCCTCCAATTGATGGATCAAACATACAACTCACTATCGATTTAGAGTATCAAAGCATCCTACATGAAGAGTTAAATCGTAGAATCAAAGAAACTGAGTCAAAAGGTGCAATGGGGATAATGATTGATCCTCAAACTGGTGCAATACTTGCAATGGCTTCAATCCCGGATTTCAATCCAAATCAACATGCATTATTTCCTATAGAAAACCAAAAAAATCGAGTTATCACTGATCAATTTGAGCCGGGTTCAACATATAAGATCGTAACTGCAACAGCAGCCGTTGCTACCAATGCTGTCTCACTTTATGAGGAATTTAACTGCAAAGAAGGAAAGGTAAATATAGCAGGGAAAGTGATCTCCGATCATGAAAAATTCGGACTACTAACCTTCCCTCAAATCATTGCGCATTCTAGCAATGTTGGAATGATAAAAATTGCTCAACAATTAGGGCGAGAACCTTTGTATAGATTTTCAAGAAATTTTGGATTTGGCACTCAAACTGGAATTCGGTTCCCAGGAGAAGCAAAAGGGAAATTGCGAAAAACAAAAGACTGGAGTGAAATGTCATTAGCTGAAGTGTCAATTGGTTATGAAGTTGGAGTTACTGCGCTTCAATTAGCATCTGCTTATGCTGCTATTGCAAATGGTGGATTTTTAATTAAACCTCGTTTAGTTAAACAAATATTGTCATCAAAGGGCGAAGTCATTTATACTGAAAAACCAAAAATTATTAGAAAGATAGGAAATCCTGAGATTATGGAGGTTGTGAAAGATATGCTCGTTGATGTCGTTGAATACGGAACTGGCAGTAAGGCAAGAATCGATGGTTGGTCTATTGCTGGGAAAACGGGTACAGCTCATAAATTTATTGATGGAGCTTATTCTAACAAATATATTTCCAATTTTGCTGGGTTTTTCCCTGCTGAAAAGCCTCAAGTTGTTGGTGTCGTTATATTAGATGAGCCTAAATATGGATATCATTGGGGGGGCTATGGAGCTGCTCCTGTATTTAGGAGAGTAGCACAGCGGATAATAAACGTTGATGACACTATAAAGCATCAGGAGCCTAAACCAAAAGACCTTCCCAAGATATTGATTGCCGACGATGTGATGAATAATCCTTTAGTCCCGTTAAGCACTTACCAAGATGGATATGCTGTTGTACCTGATGTCAGAGGAATGAGCATAAGAAAAGCCAAAAAAATGCTTATTAAATCAAACTTACGTGCAAAATTTAAAGGGTCTGGACATGTTGTCTGGCAAAGCCCAACTCCGGGAACAAAAAAACTCCCAGGCACTATATGTACCATAGGGTTGAATTAATAATTGAAATTGGAAAAATTAATTAAAAATTTATCAATAGATACTGCGTCTCTTCCATCTATTAATGTAGATAATATATGCACTCATTCACCTGAAGTAAATAAAGGAAGTCTCTTTGTCGCAATAAAAGGATTTACAACTGATGGGCATGATTATATTCAACAAGCTGTCAATAATGGAGCCTCTGCAATAATATCTGATAGGCATATCGCAAATGTTGTTTCTATACCAAATATAAAAGTCGGCAATACTAGATCAGCCCTTAGCAAAATAGCTTCGACATTTTATAATAATCCATCAAAAGATTTAAATATTATTGGTATTACTGGAACAAACGGTAAAACGACTACAGCGTCAATATTATATTCTATTTTCAAAGCCAACGGATTCAAATGTGCACAATTAGGAACCTTAGGAACCATCGCAGATGGTTTTAAAACGACAAAAACACTCACAACTCTTGACCCTGTAAGTCTACATCGTACTTTTAGAGAGTTTATTAAAATGGATATTAGCCATGTAATCATGGAAGTCTCCTCTCATGCCTTGGATCAATTTAGAGTTGCTGATGTAGAGTTTAACGTAGGTGTATTTACAAATTTATCAAATGAGCATTTAGACTATCATAAGAATATGGAAGATTATTTTGAAACTAAATCAAAATTATTTCAAATGCTTAAACCTTCAAATATGGCAGTAATCAATTGTGATGATAAAATGGGGTTAAAAATAGCGAAAGATTCAAAAGCAAAAATAGTTTCAGTTTCAAAGCAGACTAATGCAGATATTTACTTAACAAACCTTATCAGCTGCTTTGATGGGGTTGAATTCATAGTCAATTATGGTAATAAAAAGATTCCAATAGCTTCATCTCTTATTGGAGAATATAATGTTGAAAACATATTGTGTGCTGTTAGCATTGCATTATCATTAGATATAGAGCCTGACATTATCCAGAAGGGCGTATCAGAATGTGATATCATCCCAGGTAGGATGGAAATTATTAAGCTAAAAAATAAATCAACAATTATTGTTGATTATGCACACACTCCAGATGCCTATAAAAAAGTATTGCAAACTATAAAAAGAATGAAGCCAGAGGATTCGAAACTTAATGTTCTTTTTGGATGCGGTGGTAATCGTGATCGTGAAAAACGTCCTGAAATGGGAAAAATTGTTGAAGATTATTCAGATATTATGTGGATTGTCCCTGATAATCCAAGAACAGAAAATATAATTGATATAAATAATCAAATTATAAAAGATCTAAAAGAAAGCAACTTTCAATTATTTGAAGATAGAGGGAAAGCATTAAAAATGGCAATTAAAAGTTTAAACAGTGGCGATATATTAGTTGTTTTGGGTAAAGGTCGAGAAGATTATCAAGAAATAAATGGTAAAAAAATTAATTATTCTGATATTGAGATTATTCAAGGTTTTATTTAATGCGCATTGAGTTACCAAATCCTGACAAATTCAAACACATTTTTGACATGACTTTAGATAAGTCTTTATCTGAAAAAGTAGATGGAATTTCAACTGATAGTCGGGATATAAAAGAAGGTGATCTATACCTTGCTATCTCTGGAGAAAAAGTTGATGGTCATTCATTCTTGGAAGAAGTTTTTGCAAAAGGTGCAAGCACAGCTTTAGTTAACAAGAGCATTGACAATTTCAAAGGTAAGCTTATAAAGGTAGATGACCCTGTATATGCTATTGGTAAAATAGCAAAAACTTGGAGAGATCAATTTCAAATACCTGTAATTGGAATCACTGGCTCTAATGGTAAGACTTCTACTAAGGAATTGTTAAAATATATTTTATCAGCAAAATATGATATTCATGCCACAGAAGGAAATTATAATACATCGATTGGTCTTCCCTTAACGCTTCTAAGATTAACAGAATATCATGGAGTATCAATATTAGAAATGGGAGCAAATCAACCTGGAGATATAGAAAAACTCTGCAAAATAGCTTACCCAACTCACGGCTTGATTACTAATATTGCTCCTGCTCATTTAGAAGGGTTTGGAGATATTCAGACTGTGGCAAACACTAAGGGTGAATTATTTAAATTTCTATCTAATGGNCTNTCATTTATTAATGCCGCAGATAACAGGATAAATGAATTGGAAACATATGGTGAATCAATCACATTTGGCTTAACGTCAAATTGCGATTACCCTACAGATCTTCACCATAATAATGATGGCTCAATTATCCTTACGATTGATGCTGAAGAAATCAAAACTAACTCAATAAATCTTTCTTTTGCAAAAAATGTGATTGCCTGTTCCACTATTGCAAGCGAGTTAGGACTTTCCTGGGAAGCAATTAAAGATAGGATATTAACCTCTCAACCGCCTAAAGGTCGTTGCGAAATAAAAACGAATGGGCAGATTACTGTAATTGATGATACATATAATGCAAATGTTGACTCAACAATAGCGGCAATCGATTATCTTAAGGCATTTAGTGGGAATGGAAAAAGAATTTTTGTTTTTGGGGACATGCTAGAGTTAGGAGCCTCTTCTGAAGACCAGCATCGTATAATTGGGAAAAAATGCCAAAAAGAAGAACTCTCAGTTGTATTTACAATTGGAAATGAGACAATTGTCGCTCATGAAGAAATAAATAATTCTATCCTTCACAAACATTTTGAGCAAAAGGAATCTCTTTTATCTAATCTAAATGAAATTATTTCTGAAGGTGATAAAATATTGGTTAAAGGTTCAAGAGGAATGAGAATGGAAGAAATTGTTGAGCAAATAATCTAATACATATGCTCTATTATTTATTATATCCACTTCGCGATTTTTTCTCACCATTGAATATTTTCCAATATATCACTTTTCGTAGCGCTGCCGCAGCTATTCTAGCGTTAATTATCAGTTTCATCCTCGGACCAGCCATTATTCGCATACTTCACAGAAATCAAATAGGTGAGGAAATTCGCGAGTATGGCCCGGAGAGCCACTTTAAAAAAAGAGGCACTCCAACTATGGGGGGGATAATTATTCTCACTGCAATTATCCTCCCTACCCTTCTTCTGGCTGATATAAAAAACTCTTTCGTACAAATTTTGCTTATATCTACAATTTGGATGGGATGTATTGGATTCATTGATGACTATCTTAAATCAATTAAAAAAGTTAAAAAAGGATTGGTGGCTAGATATAAGTTAGCCGGACAAGTTGCTATTGGACTTATTATAACATTTTGGATTTACAATACTCCAGCATGGGAAGATATAAGAACTCTAACCTCGTTACCATTCCTAAAAGACTCAGTGATTGATTTTGGACTGATATACCCCTTAATGATCATTTTAGTAGTTACAGGCACATCTAATGCCGTCAATCTTACTGATGGCTTGGATGGGCTTGCAGCGGGACTTCTTGCAATATCATTTTCTACTTTTTCAATTATTGCATATGTTAGTGGTCGCGTAGATTTTTCAGATTACTTAAATATAATCTACCTTCCTGGTGCTGGAGAATTAACTATTTTTACTGCAGCTTGTGTAGGTGCATGCTTAGGCTATTTATGGTTTAATTCTGCTCCTGCGGAAATTTTTATGGGAGATGTAGGCTCATTATCTACCGGCGCTGCATTAGGAACTTTAGCAATACTCCTGAAGAAAGAATTATTATTAATTATTATTGGAGGAGTGTTTGTGGCTGAGGCTATATCTGTAATTATCCAGGTAGGATATTTTCGATATACAAAAAAGAAAACAGGGACAGGTCTCAAGTTTTTTTTAATGGCTCCTTTCCATCACCATTATGAACTAAAAGGTTTTCCCGAATCTAAAGTTGTTACACGCTTTTGGATTATTGGGTTGCTACTTGCATTGCTAACTCTTGCCACCTTTAAAATACGATGATTGGAAACTCAAATAAGCACAATACAGATATTAATAATCTAAATGTTACAATTATTGGCTTGGGTAAGAGCGGTGAAGGCGCAGCAAATTTAGCTCATTTTTTGGGCGCTTCAGTTTTTGTAAGTGATGCGAGCTTCAACCTTGATATAAGAAAAAGATCTAATTCTTTAGAATCTATTGGAATAGAAGTTGAAATAGGAAATCATTCAAATAAGATTTTTGATGGGGAGCTTTGGGTCATATCTCCTGGGGTATCTCAAGATTCGCCCGTTGTAAAAGAAGCAAAATCCAAAGGGATTTCAGTGATAAGTGAAATTGAATTTGCAAGTTGGTATGCAGATTATCCAATTGTTAGCGTTACTGGTTCAAATGGTAAAACGACAACAGTAAATCTTATTAATAAAATGTGTAATACTAACTCTTTTAATCCTATCCTGGGAGGAAATGTTGGAATAGCTTTTTCAAATATTATATTAAATGATCTAAAAAATAAACCAAATAACCGTATTTATATATTGGAAATATCAAGTTTCCAATTAGAACATATTTTCTCTTTCAAACCATTTATTTCTGTATTCCTCAATATTACACCTGATCACCTTGATAGATATTCCAGTATGTCTGAATATGTAAAAGCAAAACTTGATATGGTAAGGAATCAAAATGAGAAAGATCATATAGTCTTTAATCTAGATGACACAATTCTTAATAAAGAATTAAGAAATCTAAAACCTCAAACTCACGGTTTCAGTATTGAAAAAAAGAATCAAACCATGTTTAATGTGAACGCGACAAAGATATGCACTGATGAGAATATTGAGTTAATTGATTTGGAGGAGCTTTCTCTTCCTGGGAAGCATAACTTGTCAAATGCTCTTGCAGCTGCCACTGTAAGTCGGTTAATTGGGATACCCAATCATCAGATAAAAAAAATCATGTCAAATTTCTCAGGTGTTGAACATAGGCTTGAATATGTGATGGAAATTGAAGGCGTATCTTATTATAATGATTCAAAAGCGACAAATCTTGATTCAGTAAAAGTAGCTCTGGATAGTTTTGATCAAAACATTTTATTACTTATGGGTGGCAAAGACAAAGGCGGAAATTTTGTAGATATTATTCCTCATTTTAAAGACAAAGTAAAAAAAATAATTACCTTTGGTCAGGCAAGAGACAAAATATCAATAGCTCTACGGGATGCGGTAAGGTTAAAAAAAGTTAATGACCTTAGGGATGCGGTAGAGTTTTGCCACCTGAATGCAGTCCCCGGAGATATAGTACTTCTATCTCCGGGCTGCGCCAGTTTTGATCAATTCTCAAATTTTGAAAAACGTGGATTTGAATTTAAAAAATTAGTTAAAGAGATAGCTACGGCATGAGCCAATTAGATATTATTACAAAAAAATATGACCAATTATTATTGGGTTTAATAATCCTTCTTTGTGGAGTAGGAACGGTAATGCTTTATAGTGCTAGTTCTGCGTATTCACTCAATCAAACAAATGGATCATCGGATACACTATTTTTAAGATCACATTTAAAACGAATGATTGTAGGTATGATAGCAATGTTTTTTTTCATTGTAACCGATTATCGAAAATTAAAACGTTTTGCACCTTATCTTATGATTGGCTCAATTATATTATTATTAGCAACAAAAATTATTTATATGATAAAAGGAATTAGCTTCCCTGCGCGCTGGTTGGACTTGGGCTTCATAACAGTTCAAACTTCTGATATAGCAAGATTTTCTCTAATTCTTTATATGGCATATTATATTGATAAAAAAAGAGATAGAATAAAAGAATTATATGCTGGCTTTGCGCCACCGATAATATTGATGGCATGTATACTATTTACTATTGTTATTCAGCCTGATTTCAGCACAGCAGCAGTAATTGGATTAATAGGTTTATGCATGATGTTTATAGGAGGGGCTCGTTCAACTCATATAATTGGAGCTAGCATCGTGGGTTTAATAGTTATGGTTCCTGTAATGTTGATGCGTTCTTATAGATTGAAGCGGGTCATTTACTGGCTTGGATCTATTTTTGATTTTGATGGTGGTGGTAACGGGCGAGATGCGATTGGATATCAAGCACAACAATCTCTAATTAGTCTAGGCAATGGCGGTATAACTGGTCTGGGCCTAGGCAATAGTATGGAAAAGAATCTTTTTCTCCCAACCCCCCACACAGATTTTATTTTTGCTATAATTGGTGAAGAATTAGGGCTTTGGGGAGCTCTTATTGTTTTAACTATTTTTCTTCTAATCTTTCAAAGAGGAATTAAAATTGCAAAAGAAACCAACGATCCATTCGGTATAATGCTAACAGTTGGCATATCATTTAGTATCATTATTTATGCGTTTATTAATGTTGCCGTTGTAACAGGACTATTTCCAGTAACTGGTTTACCTATGCCATTAATAAGTCATGGTGGGAGTAGCCTTGTAGCTAATCTTGCATGTTTAGGAATCCTGCTAAATATCAGCCAAGCGAAACGCAGTGTAAATCATATATCTGGATGGCGTCCAAAATTATAATGAGTTACTCGATAAATATCATTATTTCTGGTGGTGGCACTGGTGGGCATTTATTCCCTGCATTGGCTATAAGAGATGAAATTCAAAATCGCTATCCAAATGCAATAATACATTATATCGGATCACAATTTGGAATAGAGAAAGATGTGCTGCCCATAAAAAATATATCACACTCTTTATTGCCTATTAGAGGGTTTCAAAGAAGCATAAGTTTTAACAGTATTGGGAAAAACTTACTATTGCCAGTAAGAATTTTTTCATCAATTATCGAAGTAAAAAAACTGTTTAATGATATCAAACCTAATTTGGTTATTGGTACAGGTGGATATGCTGCTGCTCTACCTCTACGAGAGGGCATTAAAAGGGAAATCCCAACCTTAATTCAAGAGCAAAATTCCTACCCAGGCATAACTACTCGATGGTTTGCAAACCAAGCAACTAAGGTTTGTATAGCATTTGAAGATGCAGCTAAATATGTAAAAAACAAATGTATTGTAGTTGGAAATCCTGTTAGAAAAGAGATAAACAAGGGAAATCGTCAAGATGGTATTCAGAAATTCGGCTTTGACCCCTCTAAAAAAACATTATTTGTTTTTGGAGGTAGTCAGGGATCTCTGGCATTAAATAAACTGATGAATCAGATGATCTCAAACCTTTCTATTTCAAATATTCAAGTAATTTGGCAAACTGGAAAAAATTTATACAATAATTATAAAAAACATGAAAATCGAGCTGTTAAAGTTTTGCCTTTCATTGAAGATATGGCAAGTGCTTATGCGGTAAGTGATTTGGTCATGAGTAGATCTGGCGCTATTTCATGCTCAGAATTAACAGCATGTGGAAAGCCATCGATCCTCATTCCTTTCCCCAATGCAGCTGCAGATCACCAAACAAAAAATGCAAATGCATTGGTCAATCATGGTGCAGCTTGTATGTTCAATGAAAAAGAGGCACATCCTGAAAAAGTCACAATGATGATTCAGAATCTTTTAATAGATGAAGATCGCTTGGCTCAGATGTCTAAAGCCAGTTTCCAACTAGGCAAACCAAATGCGACCAGGAATATTGTTGACGAAGCAATAGGGCTCATAAAATAATGTTTCGTAAGGTAAAGAAAATTCATTTCGTTGGCATTGGGGGTATTGGGATGAGTGGAATTGCAGAATTGCTAATCAATTTAAATTTCAGTATTACAGGATCTGATATAAATAAGACTAAAATAACACAAAAATTAATGAATAGTGGAGCACGTATTTTTATTGGTCATAATGAATCAAATGTAAAGGATGCAGAAGTTTTGGTTTATTCTAGTGCAATTAGTAAAGATAACACAGAATTAATAGAAGCCAAAAAAAATAAAATCCCTATTATCAAAAGAGCTGAAATGCTTGGTGCGCTGATAGCTTTGAAGGAAACAAGTATCGGAGTATCTGGGACGCATGGCAAAACATCAACTTCTTCTATGATTGGAGCTCTTTTATCTTCTGCAAAAATGGACCCAACTCTCGTCGTTGGTGGTCTAGTAAAAAACCTTGATACTAATTCGAAATTAGGTGCTGGAAATATTATTGTAGTTGAAGCTGATGAATATGATAAAAGTTTTTTGCAACTTAGGCCAACAATTGCAGTTCTTACAAATATTGAAGAAGAGCACATGGACTGCTATGAGGATTTAAATGATCTTCATAATTCTTTTACTCAATTTGCTAACTCCGTACCATTTTACGGTAGAGTGGTTGTGTGCTCAGACTCTCCCGGTGTCCAAAAAATATTAAAAAAGATAAAACGACCCATTACTACCTACGGCTTTTCAAAAGAATCCACATTCAGTGCCAATAAAATTTCTTATAGTGAAGATAAGACAACATTTTCTCTTTATCATAAAGGTGAAAAATTTGGTGATATAGAAATAAACGTCCCTGGTGAACATAATATTCTTAATTCACTAGCGGCAATAGCTGTTGGCTTTGAACTTGGATTAGATATGCAAACAATTATCAATGGGGTTATGAGTTATGGTGGAGTTCGTCGAAGATTTGAAATAAAGGGAACGGCTCAAGGAGTAATGGTAGTGGATGACTATGCACATCATCCAACTGAAGTGACAGCAACGTTGCAAGCTGCAAGAGATGGATGGAGTCGTCGTATCGTTGCTGTTTTTCAACCTCATTTATTCTCACGCACTAAAGATTTTTATAAAGAATTTGCTGCAGCATTCATGAATTGTGATGTTTTAATAGTAACTGATATATACCCTGCTAGAGAAAAACCTATTAATGGAGTTACAGGTGAATTGGTTTTTAATGCAGCTAAATCTGCAGGTCACGAGAACGTTTTTTATATTAATGATCTAGAAAATTTAAATAATGAATTAAATAATGTTACTCAAAAGAATGATATGGTTATTACTATTGGTGCAGGAACAATTTGGCGATATGGCCAAAAATATTTTGAATATTTATTAAACAAAGAGAAAGCAGCCTAAGGTGGATAACGCATATAAGCTAAGCGATGTAACTCAGGGGTCTCTATTAAAAAATGAAGCCATGGCTAAACACACTTCATATGGCATAGGGGGCCCAGCTAAAGCATATGTGAAACCAAAAGATGAAGTTGATCTTGCAAACATTCTAAAATTTGCGAGCAAGNATAAAATTNCAACGTTTTTTATTGGNTCAGGATCAAACATTCTTGTTTCAGATGATGGTATNGATGGAATTGTTATAACATTGGGNAAATCNCTAAAAAAACTGATTATAAAAGGAACNTCAGTATATTGTCAATCTGGTGTTATGTTAGGAAAATTTGTTAAAGAATGTATAAGTCGTAACCTATCTGGAGTTGAAAGTTTAATCGGAGTTCCTGGAACAGTTGGAGGTGCCATCATAATGAATGCAGGTGCTTTTGGTAGCGAAATATCCAATTACTTGAAAAAAGTAACAGTAATGACAATGTCAGGACAATTAAAAAGCTATAAAGTAGACGATATTCATTTTAGTTATCGAAATTCATCTTTCCAAAATAATGAAATATTAATTAGTGCAGAATTTGNATTAATTCAAAGCGANAAGAAAAGTGTGGTAGAAAAAAAATCAATAGCAAGTGGTGGAAGAAAAAAATCGCAACCACTAAAATATCGTTCAGCAGGAAGTATTTTTAAAAATCCAGACGAGGGTGCTGCAGGATTTTATATTGATAAAGCGGGATTGAAAGGCTCAAAGTCTGGAGATGCAGAAATATCTCCTATACATGCAAACTTTTTTGTGAATCATGGAAGCGCAAAAGCCTCTGATATAGTTGAACTAATTAGATTGGCAAGAAAAACTGTAAAAGAAAAATTTGGGATAATGTTGGAGCTTGAAATAAAAACATTAGGGTTTAAACCAGGAACTTTTGAACTATGAAAATAAATAAATCACATAAAATTAATATTAGAGTTCTAATTGGAATGAGTTTGTTTACGACATTTATACTAACATTGATTTTTTCAATTAAATGGGCCAATTATCAAAAAATCTTTAAACTAAATGAGCCAATTATAACAGGGTACGATATATTGNATGANCAAGACTANAGAAAGATTATTANTCAATTAGACTATGATATTATTTATAGNACTGATNTAGTTGANNTNCGAAAAGTATTAGAGTCAAATCCTTTTGTCAAAGCAGCAAGAGTAAGCCGGCATTTTCCTAACAGGNTTAATATCCAGATTGTTGAAAGAAAACCTTTAGGAATAATTAATATAGATAATCAGTTAATGATTGATGATGAAGCTGTTGTCTTACCNGGAAAGAAATANAGTGANGATTACTTGATACCTNTTCTATCTGGATTTAATTCAGCAATAGAATTATATCCTNAAGGGGAAAAAACATATTCTATAAAAGTTAAAGAAGCTGTTGATATTTTGAAAAAATTATCCATTCACTATGCAGATCTTTATGAAAATATTTCTGAATTGACTTTAAATAAAGATGATGAATATGTATTGATCCTTGCCGATCGCCCAACGCGTGTCGTACTTGGAAAAGATAATATAAGTTTAAAATTCGATATTTTAAAAAGTTTTGATAAAGCTTTAGGACAACGGCAATTAACCGATTTTCGGTTAATTGATATGCGATATAATAAACAGCTAGTAGCAANGGAGTGGNCATGATTCGGTCAACCCAAAAACATGAATCATTTATCCATTCAGGNTTGGATATTGGTTCTAATAAAATATGTTGTGCCATCACTGAAATAAATCCAACATCAGATAGTGTAAAATTACTTGGTATTGGCACCTCTCCTGCTACTGGCATTAATAAAGGATCTATAACCCATAGGGATAAATTGATTGATGAGATGGAAAATGCTTTTCAACAAGCCCAAACTATGGCAGATATAAATATTGATAATATATCGCTTGGAATTTCAGGAGATCATGTACGAGGGATTAACACGCAAGGTGCAATTGCAATTGGAGGAACTAATGGCTCAAACGTTCCAATTCAACATGAAATTACTAATAATGACGTTTCTAATGTATTAGAGTTAGCTAAAGCAATCTCATTACCAATGGATCGTGATATTTTACATGTTTTGCCGCAGGAATATGTAATTGACTCNATGGATTCTATTCAGGATCCTGTGGGACTTACTGGGCGANGGCTAGAAGCACGAGTACATCTAATTACGGTTGCTACAAGTGCTGCAACAAACCTAGCAAGTTGCGCTGAAGAGCTTGGAGTNCGTGTTGATGGCATAATCTATCAAGGATTAGCATCAAGTCTCTCAACCCTTGAAAATGATGAAAAAAAATTAGGAGTAGTATGTGTTGATATTGGCGCATCAACGACGGATATANTCGTCTATTTGGATGGAGGTGTNCGTCATACATCAACGATAGGGATTGGTGCAGCTAGTATAACAAATGACATAGCAGTTATGTTACAAATTGGGATTGATGAAGCAGAAAAAATTAAGAAAACTTACGGTTCAGCTAAAGCATCAATGTCATCTCCAGATCTAGAATTTGAAGTTCCAGCAAAAAATGGTGGGTTAAAACGCAATATATCAGAACATGAATTATCTAGATATGTTGAAGCAAGAACGGCAGAAATACTTCAATTAGTTATGCGTGAAGTTGCAAAGGCAGATATCAAAGAAAAATTAACCTATGGAATGGTTATTACTGGAGGAGGTTCTGAATTAAAAAATTTATCTGGTTTAGCTCAAGAGACTATTGGAATGCCTGTTCGAATTGGTAAACCTAATAATATCAGCGGCGAAGTTGATATCGCATCTGGCCCATCATATGCAAGTGCCATTGGTCTTTCCCAATGGAGAANGTTTGGGACCGACTTAAATATTAATAAATCTGGAAATGGTTTTGTNAAAGATACAATTAATAATGTCAAAAATTTATTTAATGATTTTTTTTAATTCTACATTAAACATACCAAGGGTAAAGAAAGGAGCAAAACTATGCTATTTGAATTTGATAGTTTAGCAGAACAAAAAGCGAATCTAAAGGTCATTGGAGTAGGCGGAGCTGGCGGGAATGCAGTTAATAGAATGATCCAAGCAGGAATGAGTGGAGTTGACTTCATGGTCATTAACACTGACGCACAAGATCTTGATAATAATGGTGCGGAAAATAAAATACAGATTGGAAAAAATCTTACAAAAGGGTTAGGCGCTGGTGCCAAATCAGAGATTGGCAAAGATGCTATGGAAGCAGATAAAGAAGTTGTTCAATCAATGATAGAAGGTGCAGATATGGTATTCATTACTGCTGGAATGGGAGGCGGTACAGGTACAGGAGCTGCACCAATTGCAGCACAAATCGCACGAGAGATGGGCATATTAACTGTTGGGATTGTAACACTTCCATTTAATTTTGAAGGTCCTAAGCGAATGAATCGAGGTCTAGCTGGTGTAACAGAACTACGAAAAGCATGTGACACAGTAATTGCAATACCAAATCAAAAGCTTATGTCAATNGTTGATAAAGATACAACAGTTGTGGAGGCATTTAAATTAGCAGATTCTATACTTCATCATGCTTCAAAGGGAATTTCTGATCTAATCAATGTACATGGTCTAATCAATCTAGACTTTGCTGATGTTGAAACAGTTATGAAAAATATGGGTGAAGCTGTAATGGGTACGGGATCAGCATCTGGAGAAGAGCGTGCAGTTCTAGCAGCACAGCAAGCTATTTCAAGCCCACTATTAGACAATGCTTCTGTGTCTGGAGCTCAAGGTGTGCTTGTGAACATAACAGGTGGTACAGATCTAACCTTGATAGAAGTTGACCAAGCTACATCAATAATATTTGAGGAAGCTGGCAAAGATGCAAATATAATCTTTGGTGCAGTNATTGATCCGTCTTTAAAAGACGAAATAATGGTAACAGTAATTGCAACTGGATTTAATCGAAAAGCAATTGTGGATGATTTTATTCCAAAACATATCGATTCTAGTGAAGTGAAGGAATCTGAAACTCAAATATTATCTGAAAAAGAAAACCTGCCACTCTATGAAAAATCGAATGAAGAAGAGGAAATAGAAGATAATAATAAGCCTATCATGCTTTTTGATGATTCAAATCCTACTGTTTATGGCAACGACNTAGAAGTTCCAGCTTTTATTCGGCGACANCACGAATAATATGATTTGANTAGGAATTAATCTTTACCCAATAATGAGAGATAAAAAAAGGAGTCTTTCTTACTAGGAAGACTCCTTTAAANNATAAANTAGTTGATTTGATATTAATTNATTAAACTTTTTTTCCTTCAGCTTTCATTTTATTTATAACTTTACGAATTCCAATTTTATCTATTAAACGTAGCCCTTGCGTAGACACGTTTAATGTGATCCAACGGTTTTCATCAGCCAACCAAAACCTTTTCTTTTGAAGATTAATATCAAATCTCCGACGGGATTTATTGTGAGCATGGCTCACATTATTACCAAACATTGGCTTCCTCCCTGTTACATCACAAATTCTACTCATAATATTATTATATAAATTTTATTTTATGTTCAAAAATTCCGGTCGATATTATTGTATAGTCAATACAGATGAAAGGATTATTTGTTAAAAATAACTAAATTTTTTTATGAAAATAGGC
>NZWI01000049.1 GCA_002701875.1 Fidelibacterota bacterium | reverse complement strand
TTAGCAGGCCCCACTTACCCATCGACTTCATCGGTGCAGCGATGTCTCCGAATGTCAACGCCCAATCTTCAGTGAATGTGTTGGTAAGTTGGTGCATAATGGCGAATAGCCCCCATAGCAGTAAGAAGCCGATGCTTATCCACAGGGACAGTGCTGCTGGAGACATTCGACTCTCGTAGAGGTTGGTAGCGATCCAACGGGCTTGCGTGAATTCCTCTGGATGATCTGCCTCCCAAGGTAGTGCTGCTTCGGCCTCTATCGCATCCTCTGTCTCAGCGAACCAGGTATCCTCCTGCTCCTCCTTCTTACTCCAAGGGAACAGACTGTTTCCTGGCCTCTCTCTTAGGAAAAGAGGTACCATCATTATCAGAATCAGGAGCGGGATTTGGATTAGAATCGCTGCTTTGATTCCGAATGGTACTACCAACACCCCCAATACTGCACCTCCAAAGATAATCCCGCCCCTCTTGGAGGCGAACATCAGGCCGTTCACGGTGGCCACCTCGTCCGGCTTTAGGACATCGACTGCGAGAGCGTCCACGCTTACATCTTGGAATGAAGCGAACAGATTATGGATGAACAGCATTATTGTTACCAGTTGTATCGACGCAACGAGATCCGGTATGAATAACAGTGTGGCTAGAGAGATTATCATGCCTGTCTCTGCGAACAGAATCCAAGGGCGTCTTACTCCGTAACGAGGGAATTTTATCATGTCAATGACTGGTCCCCAAATGAACTTGAATGTCCAAGGCAAGTACACTGTTGCGAACAATAGGGCGACCTGTGTTGGAGTGATTCCATTGATTACTAGGAAAGCAACAAAGGCAACATTCGCAAATCCTGATGGCAGCCCTTGGGCAACATAGAGAATACACAGAGTAATAGTTCGTGATGATTTGTTCTCGGACATCGCCTCGCCATTCCTGAGTCCCCTGTAGAATTCTCTGAATGAGAGAAAGAAGGAAACTATACCTGCTCTTATCTTCTCTAACCATGAGACATTGTCAATGGGTTCATCGCCGGCCTTCTCAGAGGATTCTCTTAACGCTGACAGGAACTTCTTGTCCCATCGCTCAGTGATCATGATGAAACCAAGTAGAGTCATCACCAATGCAAAGGGCACAAAGAAGACCCATGAGCCCATAGAAGTCAGTCCTTCTGCTACTCCTGATTCTGACTGGCCGTCGATGAGGACAACCCTGCGAGCATCAATCGGAGAGATACTATCCTCTGAGATAACCAGTCTGGCATAGATCGTCGAATTACCAGCTCCTGTATGAGGGTCGAGTTTGACTCTCCAGGTCGCCCAGTCACCGTTCTTCGACAAATCGGCCGCGCCCTTCCATTCTCCGCCCCCTACCTTGACCTCGACAACACCCATACCCGGCGCACCGCCTGATGAGGTTCCGGCGATGTAACTCTCGTTGCCAATCTCCTGCAGCGTCGCCAAGTCCATCGAGACATTCAGAGAGCGGTCGATGCTTCCTGCAGCCTCTACAAAGGCCACAGGATCTGCTTGGCCGTAACCGAACTCATTGTCGGGTCGAGTCTCTAGCAGGCTGCAGTCATTGAAGCCGGGGTCATCCAGAAGGGCAATTTCACGCTCAATTGAGTGTGCTGCGATGATGTCCTTGAACTCAGTCGGAGTGATATCCGGATTGGCCTGTACCATCAGGGCTGCAATTCCCGCCATCAGTGGAGTGGCCATACTGGTTCCGGACTTGCCCGTGTAACCGTCCTTGGTCGCAGCGTCTGGAGCCATGATGTTGGATCCTATTGTCGCAACATCCGGCTTGACTCGCATGTCTGATGTGTATCCTCTACTGCTGTATATGGCCAGCCCTAGGTCCTTGTCTAGGCTGGCTACAGTTACAGGCAGCTTAGCGTCTCCAGGGCTATCTATGGTGTTGCAGCCGGCTAGGGTCGCTCCTCCAAACTCGTTTCCGGCAGATAGTGTGGTGATGATTCCTGCCTCGACAACCATGTCCATCTGACGGCTCCAAGCGGAGTTTCCATCATTATCGATGTGAATCTCAAACTGTTGCTCACCCAATGAAGAAGTAACGATGTCTATGCCATGCTTGTCCTTGTTGTCTATGGCCCATTGAGCTCCTTGCATCACATCCTCAATATCGCCATCACAGCAAGCTAGTATGTTGATCAGCCAAGCACCTGGGGCCGCACCGACATACCTCAGTCCTGTGGTGGGGTCGGTCTGGCCACCACCACTGCCAGCAGCGATACCCGCAACATGAGTCCCATGTGTGCCGGAATCGTATGACTCGGCGGGGTCGTGCTCTTCGTCGGTAAATACCGCATCGAAGAAGGCGATGACTTTCGGGTCGCAATCAGCAGGGACTGGCGGGGGAGTAGGATCAGTAGGGTCTGGTTCTGGCGGGTCGTCGATGCAGGTGAATGGGTCATCATCCATGTCATTGAGGCCCTCGTGATCGCCTCGAACACCGGTATCAAGAATTGCAATAACAGAACCTGTTCCGTCTAGTCCGAGGTCTTGCCAAACTGCATCGACCCCCATATTGGGAACTGCTTCATGCATATTTGGCTCGGCAAGGCCTAGGTCTTCGACCATCACCACCCCTGGCAAGGAGCGTATTCCATTCGGGTCCAATATGGAGTCGAAGGGAGCAGTAGCCGAGACAGTGTCGAGGTAAGTGAAACGGAAGGTTACCTCGACACCTAACTCCTCTAGAGATGAGACATCTGCATCGGTTGGATGGTGATTGTAGTCGACGAAAATCCTAGCACTTCCGGGCGGAGCCCTTCTCCACCAATCTTGCTGTAACTCTGCGGGCTGCTCAAGTAGCCACTCAAGCCTGTCATCCAGCTCATTGCCGTCCTTGTCTCGGCTCCAGTGGAGCCACCAATTCGGATGAACATCGTGCTCAACCGAGACTATCCAATTGCCGTCAGCATCGAATCCGCCCGGCTCCCTCTCAGCGATTATCGTGGAGGAAGCGAGGGGAATCAGGAAGAGCAGTACGATTGCTGTTGCCAGTGCTGCTCGCCGTCCTACCATGGGTAGGACGAAACTGAGGTGGTGTTTGAGTCTTAGGTAGCAATCAGTCGTCAAGTAACTTGCATGCCTATTTCGTCGTAGTCCCAGTCCAAGACTTCCCAACCCTCTTCCTCAACTGCAGAAATCACCTCACTACGGCCCATCGGAGAGCATAGAAGGCCGACTGACCCCCCTCCTCCAGCTCCCAGCGCCTTCCATGCAACAACCGAACCTGATTGCTTCAGGCGGTCGACAACTTCTCGGAACGGGTCGTGAATCGATTTGTCAATGAGATCTACTCCTTCACAGACATCATTCAATGCCTTGACGACGAGTTCTCTGCGATCTCTCTGCAGGCCGTCGGCCATGTTCCTAGCAGCGCCACGAATCAGGTGCAGGCCAGAGATGACTTTCTCATCACCCTCATCGTAGCGCTCCCAGACTTTAGAGTGTAGATCCCCAGACTTGTGCTCGATTCCTGAATATGCAATCACGAAGTGCTTTCGGAGCCAGTTTCTAGCCGACTTCATCGGCTCAAACGGCATCTGTTCGACCTCGTCACCTAAGAACAGAAGGTGATTGAAGCCACCACGAGCTGCTGCCCATTGATCTTGTCTTCCCCCTCGGTTCTCAAGCAGAGCCTCAAACTGGAATGCCAATTCTGCGATATCTTCGGGACTCTTTCCACCTCCGGCTATCGTTGCAATCAAGCCGACATTCATGGCGCCGCTAGTTCCCAAACCCGAGCCTGTTGGAATGTCGCTGCTATACTCGACTCTGATTCTCCCCTCATCGTCTTTCTCCATAGCACTGCGGATGTACTTGTTGATGGCGAAATTAACGACTTCTCCTCCGTAATCTCCAGTGTACGGCTGTACATCAGTCCAGCCTCCGGCGAGGTCGACCCTGACTGGGACAACGACCTCGATTCGCTCTGTCATCGGGCATGCCGGTAGAGCGACGCATGAGAAGCATTCGGTCTTCGACCGAAAATAACGGGTAGGTATGGCCCCTCCGGATAGCATGGAGTCGGCGGTCGAGCGTGCCATTGCTGCCTTTGCTGCAGGCGAGCCGGTGATGGTGTTTGACTCCGACTTCAGAGAAAGGGAAACTGACCTGCTATGGCCTGCGGATGCAGCCACGCCTCAAGTCATGAGGACGCTGCGTAACGATTGTGGCGGTTTGCTGTTCCTTGCAATTGGTAACGAGATTGGGGAGATGTTTGGCCTACCCTGGCTACAGGATATCCACACTCACCCAGTTCTCGTCGAGGAGAACCCCGTCCTAGGTGTACTGATTACTAATGACCTACAGTATGATAATCGCTCAGCTTTCACTCTCTCGCTCAATCACAGAGAAACCTACACCGGAATCACCGACAGAGACAGAGCGTTGACCACTAGGAGGTTTGGAGAGTTGGCAGATGAACTGTTGGCAAGTGGAGTTGCCGATGAGGCTGCTCGTAGTGCACTCGGTGAAGAATTTCGTACTCCTGGTCACATCCCTGTCTGTCGAGAGTCGCCTATGGGTCTGATGTCACGCCAAGGGCACACCGAGTTGGCAGTCTCGATAGCACGCCTTTCGGGCCGTCCTCCATGTACAATCGGAGCCGAGATGCTGGAGCCTGATGGTGATGGTGCCTTATCATTGGAGGCGGCCAGAGAGTACGCGGAAAAGCACGGGATACCTATGATTACTGGGGGAGAGATTCTCGAAGCTATGGGAATCGAAGAGTAGAGAAGACAGGACTAGGCGGGTTCGGCTATGGCACGGGTGATGGCAGTAGGAGTGTTCGACCTCTTGCATGCAGGTCACTTGCACTATGTCGAGCAGGCCAAGCGACTCGGGGACGAGCTCGTAGTAGTCGTGGCGCACGATGATACGGTTAGGAAGCAGAAGCACGAGCCGATCACAACGCACGATCTGAGGTGCAGGATGGTGGCAGGCCTCAAGCCCGTTGACAGGGCCATAGTAGGAAATCCTCCTACCTCGCCAATCTTTGACATACTCGATGACATCAAGCCTGATATCATTGCCTTGGGGTATGATCAGAAGCACTCGGTCGATTCAATCAGAGAGGGTTTGGATGCTCATGGGCACTCCGAAATCGAGGTCATTAGGGTCGAAGGGCTCTCAGATGATCTCGACGGTACTCGCAAGATTATCGCCAGAATTCTTGACCTTTGGCCGGGCTCCGAAGGCGGCCCGTACGAGGAGGATTAGCGTGTACACCGGAATAGTGGCCGGAACTGTCCCCATCCTCAACGCTGAGGCGGGGGATGGATTTCGCTTCTTTACTGTCGATCTTGCCGGTTTCGACGGTAATCTCGAGATAGGTGCAAGTGTGGCATTAGACGGAGTTTGTATGACAGTGGTCGCAATTGATTCCGGAAAGATAGGATTCGAGGCCATCAAAGAAACTCTCGATCGGACCACGCTTGCAGAAAGGGTAACAGGGGATTTCCTCAATGTCGAGCGTTCGCTCAGAATGGGAGATGAACTCGGAGGGCATCTGCTCTCCGGGCATGTGATGTGTACAGCTAAGATTCTAGAAAGGACCGAGATGGGCGAGGGTCTTGACCTGCGGGTTTCTATTGCTGAAGAGTCTCGTCCTTACATCTTGGAGAAGGGATATGTCGCAGTTGATGGAATGTCATTGACAGTGGGGTGTGTGGATGAATCTGCCTTCGACTTGCATATCATACCCGAGACCCTCAGAGTCACCACGATAGGGCAGAAGCAGGTTGGCGATAGAGTGAACATCGAGGTTGACTCGCAAACTCAGGCAATCATAGACACGCTCAGCCGGAGAATCGAGGTGAGTGGATGAAACTTGGAATTGTGTGCGGCTCCTTCCATCGCGACGAAGTGGAGAGGATGCTCGAATACGCTCGTGACGAGGCTGCTTCGAAGAACTGGGATGTGGTTGAGGTGGCTTGGGTCCCTGGCTCCATGGAAGCACCACTGGCGCTTGACAGGATGCTTCAGAATGAAGATGTCCACGGAGCTGTAGTGCTTGGTATCATCGAGCGAGGACAGACTGACCACGGACTGGTTATGGGGCAGTCCGTAACCAAGGCAATCATCGAGTTGCAGATATCTCACAACAAGCCGATTGGGCTCGGCATAATTGGTCCCGGGGCAGAACCTGAGCATATCGAACCGCGTCTAGAACCGCATGCCCGCGCTGCTGTGGGGGCGGTCGCAGCTATGGTTGGATAATCATTCGTTCCAGCGTGAAGAATCAAATTTTGAGAGCAGGGTTGAAGGACATCCCATCATTGGGTGACCTGTGAGCGGCGAAGTTCGTAATGTCATCATCATTGGTTCCGGCCCAGCGGGCTACACCGCCGGGCTGTATACCGCTCGTGCCATGCTTGAGCCGTTGATGTTTGCAGGTTACATGTCAGGAGGACAACTGATGCTGACTTCAGATGTTGAGAACTTCCCTGGCTACCCAACTGGAATAGGGGGCCCTGAGATGATGATCCACATGCGTGAACAGGCCGAGCGATTCGGCCTAGAGGTGCAGGACAAGAATGTGGAGAAGGTCGACTTTTCGGAGCGCCCGTTCAGAGTCTGGGTCGAAGGAGAGGAGCACAGGTCTGAGGCGGTGATTATCTGCACAGGAGCAGAGGCAATCTGGCTTGGAGTCGAAGGTGAAGACGCTCAGAAAGGTAGGGGAATCTCGACCTGTGCCACCTGTGACGGGGCATTCTTCCGAGAACAGGAGGTGATTGTGGTTGGCGGGGGCGACTCAGCCATGGAAGAAGCCACATTCCTTACCAGATTCGCTAGCAAGGTCACGATTGTGCATCGTCACGATGTGTTCAAGGCATCCAAGGTGATGTACGAGAGAGCTGTCAATCACCCCAAGATTGAGATCAAGACACATCGGAAGATCAAGAGTTGGCTATCCAATGATGAGGGACTTAGTGGGGCTGTACTCGAAGACCCTCGCGATGGCAGCGAAGAGGAGATAAGTTGCACTGGTGCCTTCATAGCAATTGGGCATAAGCCGATGACTGGTTTCCTGCAAGGCGAGTTGGAGATGGATGGGTCCGGTTACATTCTGCATTCAGAGCACACCATGACCAGCGTCCCGGGCGTATTCGCTGCAGGCGATGTGGTCGACACTCGCTACCGTCAGGCAATCACAGCAGCAGGAATGGGTTGCGAAGCGGCCATGGATGCCGAGAAGTGGTTGGAAGACCAACATTGAGGTGCCCGCTTGGAGCCTACCGAGGACACGGGCTGGCTGAATAACAGAATAGGGGACCTGTTCTACCTTCTTCATATCGGAATAACACTGTTCTGCGCCTTCGCGTGGTTAGGTCCAGATGATTGGATGTGGTGGGGAGTTTTCATCCTCTACGGTGCGACTGAGATTCTGTGGCTGTGGAGAGATGACTACTGTATAATTACAGACATCGAGCGTTATTTCAGAGGAATTCCAAGGCCTGAATCGCATCTCGATCAGAACTTCATACGCAGACTGATTGCGACTATCTTCAGAATCGATGTCAGTCCCGAGAATGCTCGTATTCTGACTCGAACATGGGGTAGATTAGGGTGGTTGATTGCGACCCTCAGACTCTTCGTAATCTGACCTTATTCACAGATTCAGAGGGAAGAGGCCATTTCAGTGAACTTGCTCGGGGAGGCGTGACCGCCGGAGGCGACTCCCGATATGCGAGGCATCTTGCCCTACCAGAGGTCGGCCCGGAGGGGCAGTTGAAGCTACAGGAGGCTTCGGCACTGGTCATCGGTGCTGGTGGCTTGGGCTCGCCTGCACTGCTCTACCTCGCTGCTGCCGGAATAGGCAGGATTGGTTTGATTGATGATGATACAGTAGACTTGACTAATCTCCAGCGACAAGTCCTCCATAGCACATCCGAAGTTGGGGAGTCGAAGGCCGCATCTGCTGAGAGGCGGCTTACTGATCTCAATCCCGAGGTCTCTGTTGAAGCCATAGAAGGTAGGCTAGATGTCACTAATGCGCTTGCGATTATTCAGCGGTTCGACATCGTCATCGATGGTACTGACAATTTCGATACTCGCTATCTGATTGGGGATGCTTGTGAGATACTGGACAAGCCATGGGTCTTTGGCAGTATCCACCGATTCGAGGGACAGGTCGCCACCTTCAACCTCGACGGCGGTCCAAATTATCGAGATTTGTTTCCCAACCCTCCCGAAGAAGGCTTGGCACCGAATTGTGAGGAAGCGGGGGTGCTAGGGGTGCTTCCAGGAATAGTCGGGTCAATCCAAGCTACGGAAGCAATCAAAGTGATTCTAGGAATCGGTGAGCCGCTAAACGGGAAACTCCTGGTCATCGATGCTCTCGGGATGGGTTTCAGGACATTAGAATTCTCAAAGGATGAGTCTCGTGAGGTTGTCACAGAGCTCGAGGAGGAGTGTTGTGGGTCTTGTTCAAGTGATGCCGATTCACCGAGCGGATTGATGCTTGAGATTAGTCCCTCGGAGTTCGTCCAACGCAGAGACTCAGGATGGGGAGTATTCCTACTGGATGTTCGTAGGAGCCAAGAGGAGGCGATTGCTACAATCTCTGGCACCGATCTTCGAATCGAACACAATCAGGTGCCTATGAGGATGAGTGAGATTCCACTCGACAAGGATGTCGTAGTCTACTGCAGAACTGGCTCTAGATCCGCAGCGGTGGCTCGATACCTAATCTCAACTGGGCTTGCTAAGGGCGAGGTGTACAATCTACGAGGAGGCATTCACGAGTGGTCCGACACAGTGAATCCTGATATAATCAAATATTAATGTGGTATATTAAATCTAAGACTAGCGTTTATTTGTGGTATTTGCATTCCAATAAGTGCCAATATGGCTGTAATCCAACAATTTTGTTATATTTGTGGTTGATTAATTCACAGTACAACGAAGATTTGTTGTACTAACTGCTCCTGCGGAGCATCATGCGCCAAGGAGTATGGAGGTGTCCTGAATGCAGTAGACATCAGGTTTGGAGAGCAAAGGCAGGGACTGAGAGACTCGACAGGGGCTGCGAGCATTGTGGCAAGAGAGTGAGGGCGAAACTCGATCGTTCATCATCCGGACAGGGTAGGAGAAGGAGTGTTCGAATCTGGGAGCGAGGAGGGAGGGTGAATCAGAGCGATCTCGAGCAAGAGGCTCAGAGAAGAGATACCGCTGCAGATGAGTTGGAGGGCAGCCCTTCCAACATGGTGGCCGATGTTTCTTCTCAAACCACTCTGCCAAACATCTGGGGAGCGGGGTGGGAGCCAAGGGCATTCCTCGAGTTTTCTTCTCCTCTCGAATCGGAGACAGCCAGGATTGAGTTTTTGAGATTCTTTGCTGAGAGGCATGATGGTCACCTAGAACTTGTGTCTGACGCATGGGATCAAAGCAACCCTCCATCATCATTCGATGGTGAGTCGTTCCATAGCTTCTCATCGGACCTTCTAACGACTGTCAGGCAAGCCCTACATGATCGATTGATGGCCCCCTCTCTGAGCCAAGTGCACTCTGGAGAAGTCATGCCCATGAGGACTGGTGAGTTGCATCTAGAGAGGCGGACTGCAAGGCTGTTGATTGATTCTGCTCTATGTCTTAGAAGAATTGCTTACTATGCATCAATTACAATTGAGCAGAGATTTGAATGGCAGAGGATGATGACTAGGACAAGAGTGGTTGATGAGCATCTGAAGGAGTTATTCTCAGAGGGTCTCGAGACACCTGATGGGGGTCGCTTCGGTGGCAAGGGATTCCGCTCGACCTGGCAGGAAGGAGTGGTTGCATGTGCTTCCGCTTTGCGGCGTGCAGTCGACCTAGTAGGTGATGTTCAGAGTGCTGATGTTGTAGCGCCGATGATTCGTGATGTGGGGCTGGCTTTGGCGATGGGGCAGACTCCTGTCGAAGTGTTCGCTGCCCAGATGGGGAAGTCCGGCTCATACATGGATGGGGGGCACGAAGCATCTGGAGGGAGAGACCTACATATCGGTAACTGGGAGAAGAGAGTACTGCCGCCAACTGCGCCCCTGCCTATTGCCAGTGCCACCACGACGGGCATAGCATTGGCAGCTTCAAGACTAGGAATTGACAGATTCCATCTAGCTCCAGTGGGTGAGGGATGCAGTAGTAGCGGTGAGTTCTGGGAGGCAATGAATCTGGCCGGAACCAGGGGGCTTCCAATGGCATTCATGATTCAGAATAACCAGATTGCTCTGGATACCTATGTCGTAGGGCAATCAGGGGCCGAAACCTACGGCGACAAGGGGCACGCTATGGGAGTGCCCTCGTGGACAATTGATGGCTCTGACCCAGGTCTCTTCTATGCCTCAACTGCGGTTGCTAGGGAATTTGCCTCAGATGGAGGAGGATCGACTCTAATCCATGTCGAAACCATGCGAGGCTGTGGTCACGCTCATCATCATGATGATTTGTATCTCGGTGCGTCCTCAGGCAATCCTCCGGGTTATGTAGACCGCGGACTGCTCGGCTATTGGGCAGACAAGGACCCATTGCCAAATCATCGTCAATTGTTGCTTCGAATGGGGTACGATGAGAGTGTTCTCGAGCGAATGGAGGCAGAAGAGCAGGGCTCGGCAGATGCGGCTAGGAAAGAGATGGAGGATATGCCATGGCCTGAAGGGAACTCGGTAACCAAGGGAGTTTCGACTCTGCATGATGCCAGCAGTCACTCCGAGCAATTCAGCAGATTCGAAGTAGAGCATGATGCTTCTGATGCCCCCTTGGAGCCTGGAGAGATTTCGCTGACATTCTCAGATGCTGCAAACTCGTCGAGTTACAGTCGCGCTATTCAGAATGCGATGGCATCAATCGCTGATGAAAGCGGCGAGGGGGTTGTGTTCATGGGAGAGGACATGGAGGTTGCAGGAGCATTCGGGATGAATCTGCCTCTCAAAGCGAAAGGGCACTCGGACAAGTTGCTCGATATGCCTCTCTCTGAAGCAGTAATTATCCACTCAGCTACTGGGGCGGCCCTCGGTGGGATGAGGCCAATGGCGGAGATTCAGTTCGGTGGCTTCGCCGCTCTAGCGATGAATGCTCTGATTAACAACGCAGCCCAGTTGCGCTGGCGCTGGGGTGCGGATGTCCCGCTCACAGTACGGATTCCACTGGGTGGAAAGACTCGGAGCGGCCCTTATCACGCCAACATAATCGAATCTTGGTTCATCAACGACCCAGGTCTAGTGATGGTATTTCCGAGTACCCCTCAGGACGCCTATGACCTGCTGGTCGAGGCCCATGCCTTGGACGACCCGGTAATCTATCTCGAGCACATAGGCTTGTACGGCTTGAGAGGAGGGTTGACTGGATGGGGCGATTCAATCAGTCAGGTTGTTGATCGTGAATCGGTGCACGAGAGGCTAGCTAGAGGTGAAAGTTCGATAGGTACTGCTAGAATCGTGAGAGGGGGCAAGGACCTGACCATCGTGACTTGGGGGGCGATGGTTCATGTCGCGATGAAGGCAGCATCTGAGGCTTCAAAGAAGGGAATTGAGGTCGAAGTTGTTGACCTACGCACCATTTCTCCCTTTGACGCACGAACCAGTGTAGATTCGGTCTTACGAACGGGTAGGTTACTTGTACTGCAGGAGGCACAGTGGACAGGCGGACTAGGCAATACAGTGAGTAGTAGAATCCTCGAGGAGGCGTTCTGGTGCCTTGAGGTTCCTCCTGTGGTCGTCGGCGCCCTAGACACTCCAGTGCCGTTCTCTCCAACTCTGGAAGATTACACGATACCCACGGCCGATTTGGTCATCAGGCACATAGAGAGAATGTGCTTGTGAGGCAATACCACTCAACCAAATGGTCATGAGTGTCCCTTCCTCCCTCGCAAACATGGAAGGTATCGCTGACGGTCCTCTCATCATCATCGGGTTCGCTCTGTTGATGCTAGGCGGTGAGTTCGTTGTGCAAGGTGCGGTCACTATTGCCGGAAGGCTGAGAGTTCCGCCATTGCTGGTTGGCTTCACCATAGTAGCCGTCGGTACCTCGCTTCCCGAATTGGCCGTCGCATTGGAGGCTGTCAGAACTGACGCTGACGAAATCGCAGTTGGGGGAGTTTTAGGGTCCAATGTGGCCAATGTTATGTTGGTTCTAGGGACTGCTGCTATGCTAGGCGCAGCCTCAGATACAGGGAAGGGCGTCAGGCGAGATGCCGCCGCGGTCGCAGCAGCAACGGTGATGCTGCTGATTGCAGTCATGATGGGCGAGATAGCACAGGTATTCGGAATCGTCATGCTGGTAGGGCTGGTGGCCTACTATGTCTATTCATACAGGCAATCGAAGGCCGAGGGGACCGATGTCGAGGACAGCGATACTTGGCTACCTGACCACATGTTACTAGCCATCCCCTGCACAATCTTTGGAGGTTGGATGATTTGGAATGGTGCTGAGATGCTGGTCGAAGGAGCAACTGGTCTGGCAATCGTCTACGAAATCCCGGAATCTGTAGTCGGGCTCTCTGTGGTAGCCCTAGGAACATCACTGCCCGAACTTGCAGTCACCCTGGTGGCCGGTTTGCGTGGGCAGGGAGGGGTTGCCGTAGGCAATGTACTCGGTTCGAATGTAATGAATATTCTCGGAATCCTCGGATTCGCAGCAACTTACTCCGGTGGACTAATTGTCGCACCTGAGTTTGCTCAACGTGATATTTGGATAGTCATCCTCACCTCTGGTTTCATCGTAGCCATGCTATACTACGAGCGAGAGATTGGTAAGAAGCTTGGATTCGGGATGGTGTTGGGATACCTCTCTTACATGGCTCTACTCTACATCTAGAGTGTGCGAATCGCTAAGGGCGGAAGCCCGTTCCAAAGGTCATGGTCGACTTCACGCTGTCAGAAGAGCAGGAGATGCTCCAGCAGATGGCCCGCGACTTCGCTGCCTCTGAGATTAAACCCAAGGCAGAGGCTTGGGACCGAGAGAGCGAATTTCCCCGAGATGCAATCAGGAAGGCTCACGATCTCGGCCTTCTGACTGTCAAGATTCCTGAGGAATTCGGCGGTTTCGGGATGGGTTCCTTTGAGGAGGTGCTCATTTGTGAGGAATTCGGATGGGGCGATCCGGGGTTCGCTACGGCGTGTGGCAGCACAATGCTGGCATCTTATCCCGTAATCACTGGCGGAACTCATGACCAGAAACAGCGTTATCTGTCCAAGGTTGCAGATGGATGCATAGCCTCGTACTGCGTGACTGAGCCGGGGGCTGGAAGTGATGTGCAGTCGATTACTACTCAAGCCGTGCGTGACGGTGATGACTATGTCATCAATGGTAGTAAGATGTGGATTACAGGTGCCGGCCATGCTGACTGGTTCTTCGTACTCGCATACACCGACCCTAGTGCAGGCTACAAAGGGATGAGTGGCTTCATCGTCGATGCGGACAGTCCTGGAATTGCTCTTGGAAAGAAGGAAGAAAATATGGGGCAGAGGTGTTCTGATACCCGTTCAGTCGATTTCGTAGATGTTAGGGTTCCAGCCGAGAATCTCATTGGAGAGAAAGAGGATGATGGCTGGATGAACGCCATGCGCGCCTTCGATCTCTCAAGGCCTACTATCGCTGCCCATGCTGTTGGAAACGCCCGAGGTGCTATGGAAGAGTCGCTTCAATATGCAAACGAGAGGGAGACTTTCGGACAGCCGATATACAGGCATCAAGGTGTATCTTTCATGATTGCAGACATGGCAACAAAAGTCGAGGCGGCTAGACTCCTAACTTGGCAGGCAGCCAAGAAGGCGGATACCGGAGAGCGTAACACTCTCGAAGCTGCTCACGCTAAGCGCTTTGCTGCAGATATGGCGATGGAGGTCACTACGGATGCGGTCCAAGTCTTCGGAGGTTACGGTTACTCTGAGGAATATCCGGTTGCTAGAAGGATGAGGGGTGCAAAGGTAGTGCAGATTTTCGAGGGTTCGAGTCAGATTCAGAGACTCATCATCAGCAGAGAGATGCTGAGGGACTAGATACAGCCCATAGGGCTGAGTCATGTGACCGCTTGCTTGAAATTAGCCCATCCATACCCGGAGATGGTTGTCATGCGAGAATCACAGCATGTGCGAAGTCGATTGACGGCAATTACAATTCTTGGGATGATGATTGTACCCGCATTAGCAGCAGCCGTTCCGGCTGTCTCCAGTCCTAAACCAATCTCCACTTACGGAGAGCAGATTGGCGATTGGTGGGAAGATACCAGCATGGATCGTGATGGCGATTACATTCACGATGCAATTTGGATTGCTGCAAGTAACAATCACTACGAATATCTCGATGATGATGCTAGGATTTCAGTAATAGTTGATTTTGACCATACGCCGACCGAGGCCGACCAAGCCATGCTTGAATGGGAGGTTGGCTTTCAAACACAATTCAGGTACTGGCTGATTGATTCGATTGCGGGTTCTGTCGAGTTGTCTCGTGTACACGAACTGCTCGAATTGCCAGGTGTAGTCTTCATCGAATTGGATGGTATTCTAGAAATCCAGATGGAAGATGTAGTTCCGGCTCACGGAGTGGATTTGGTCTGGCAAGATACGGGATACACAGGTGCTGGAGTAACCATGGCCATCATTGACACCGGCATAGATGCCAATCACTCAGGCTTGGATGACTTAGATGATGATAATAGTACAAACGATACTAAGGTCATCGCTTTCTATGATGCAGTCAACAATCCGGGAGCCACAAATGGTAGCGAAATATTCCCCTATGATGACAACGGACATGGTACGCACTGTGCTGGAATCACAGCAGGAACCGGTGCACCGAACTTTCAGCATGTCGGGGTTGCTCCGCATGCAAACCTAGTCGGGGTGAAGGTTCTGAGTGGAGGAGGTAGTGGGTCCTATGCTCAGGTAATGGCTGGAATGGAGTGGACTGTCGAGAAGCGGCATGAGTTCAACATTCGAGCGGCGAGTATGAGTCTTGGAGGGCCCGCGGTTTCCGAGTGGACTACCTCGGAGCAAGAATCAGTAAATCGGATGGCAAATGAAATGATGAGAGCGGGGGTTGCAATATTCATCGCTGCAGGTAATTCAGCATTCAGCGCTCAAATCGGGACTCCGGGCAGTGCTGAGGATGCAATCACGGTCGGTGCCTTGGACAAGGATACCTCGATTGCGGTTTACTCAAGCCAAGGTCCGACCGAGGAGGGTAGAATCAAGCCTAATCTTGCATTTGTTGGAAGTAGTGTGAATGCTCCGGATGCAAACACCGGTGATGGATATGTTGCGTTATCAGGAACGAGTATGGCTACTCCTGGAGCAGCTGGCGTTGGTGTACTGATGTTTCAAGCCAATCCGGACCTCAGTCCGTTCGATGTAAGGAACATAATGCAGGAGACTTCCACCTACAGGCAATGCCACTACATGTTTGCCAACGAGCCTTGTGCTGAGGACCTGATTCCGAAGAATCGCCAGAACAATGTGTATGGGCACGGGCATGTCAACGCTCAGCCTGCAGTTGAAGAGGCGGCCAACTACTACTACGAGCTCAGTCTTGCCCTCAATATCACCTTGCAGAGCGAATATGGAAATGACAATCGTGTCTACATCAGTCAAGGCGATTCTGTTGTATTCAATCTGGAAGGCGGCATACAGAGAGTACAGTGGCGAACTTGGGATATGCGCGATAATTGGATGGACTTAGCTGATTTCTCCGTTGGTGGCGAGACTTTTGAGGTCACACACGGACTGCTGGTAGATCGTCTTCGCTTCCTACCAAACAATACAGTCGAAGGTGAACAAGTAATCCTGGTTCGCGGTATTGCTGGTGATGAATCATCGACTAACCTTGCCGTTGGAATCTACATAATGGGAGAGGAGAAAATCGCTCAATCGGATTCTGGAGGTTCGGTCATGGGGATTATCGTCGGCGTACTCGCTTTACTTGTTCTGGCACTACTAGTTACATTGGTATTCGCTGGAATACAATTGCGCGATCGAGGATTCTTCGATAGTGATGATGTGCTGGAAGATGAGGATGACTCAATACCGCTTGATGGTATACTGGTGGGCGGAGAAGACGAGGTCGTTCCCGATGGCGACTAACAGAGCAATAATTCTCGCCGCTGGATCGAGTGAGCGTCTTGGAATGCACAAGGCATTGGTAGAAGTTGGGGGCATGACTCTAATTGAGTTGGTAGGGGAGAAGTTGCAACAGGCTAATCTCAAAGTAACTATAGTGACTAGGAGATCGCTTGAGGAATCGATTCGGACTCTATTGCCAGAGGCCGAAATAGTAGTCAATCCAAATCCCGAAATGGGTAGAACTGGAACAGTTCAGTGCGGAATACATGCTGTTGGAGTAGGCCCGGTCCTAATCGTACCAGTAGATAGGCCCGGATTCTCCGACTCCACACTAACCTCTCTGCTGGCTGCAAGTACTACCACCTGCCCTGCCAGTGGTGGTCGCGGTGGTCACCCGCTATTGCTCTCAGAAGAGGATGCGTCCAGAATCCTTGAAGTCGCACCATCTGTGCCTCTCAGGGACCTCATTGAACCTGTTAGAATAGAGGTCTTGGATCCTCATTTACACCTGAATGTAGACAAAACATCAGACTTGGTCGCTCTGGAAGACGCCTTCGCAGAATTAAGGTAAATCCTATTTGTAGGAGAGGGGGCGCTGGGGCATGGATGTGATTGATACCCTAGAGGGATTAGATCCCATCCTACAGGCATTTCTTGCCGGACTCTTTACCTGGTTCATGACTGCGGCTGGCGCTGGAGTTGTTTTCTTCTTCTCTGAGATAAACCGCAAGGTGCTTGATGGGATGCTTGGTTTTGCTGCGGGTGTCATGATTGCGGCCAGTTGCTTCGGGCTACTCGGTCCTGCCATAGACCAAACGGCCGGAGAGGGGCTTGAGAAGGTCCTTCCTGCAGCCTTTGGTTTCATACTAGGAGGAATCGGGATGCGGATTATCGATGCTTACCTTCCACACCTCCATCCAGGAGCTCCGCCCGAAGAGGTGGAGGGGGTCAAGACCACTTGGCACAGAAGCAAGTTACTGATTTCAGCCATCACCCTGCATAACATCCCAGAGGGTTTGGCGGTGGGTGTTGCCTTCGGAGCAGCGGCCACGGGTGATGGTATAGGGGCTGCAATCGCGCTTACTATTGGAATAGGGATTCAGAACTTCCCTGAGGGCGCCGCAGTTTCCGTTCCACTAAGACGCGAGGGTTTATCCAGAAAGGAGAGNTTNTGGTGGGGCCAGTTGTCTGCTCTAGTCGAACCTATCTCAGCAGTGATTGGGGCTGCAGCGATAATCTACATGACGCCAATTCTACCATANGCCCTAGCCTTCGCCGCTGGCGCGATGATTTTCGTAGTCGCCGAGGAGTTGGTCCCTGAAGCACACAGAGGAAAGAATGGAGACATTGCAACCATGGGACTTATGCTTGGATTTACCATAATGATGGTGCTTGATGTAGCCCTTGGGTGAGCGTAACTCCAAAGGCTCGGTAGCCGCTCCCGGAATCGTGACAAAGGCCGTCCTGACTTGGGTTCTCGAGAGGCTGGAGCGTGGCGAGAGCGTAGCAATGGCATCTGTAATCGAAGCCAGCGGCAGCGTACCAGGAAAGCCGGGAGCTAGGCTGGCGCTGACGCCGAGTGGGGCCAGATTCGGCACAATCGGCGGTGCTGGCCTAGAGTTGAAGGTCGAGAACGCACTGAAGGGGATGCTTAACGGAGGTCGTCAGGAGGTTCGCAAGAAGGGCGGCAAGGTAGAGACGTTTGTCCTCTACAAGGATGCGAAGGGAGAAGAGGCGACACCGCTTGACAGCCTGTGTGGAGGACGCGTGACTGTCGCGATGGAGGTCATGGATCCGATGCCACACATACTCATCGCCGGGGGAGGGCACGTTGGCCGTGCAGTTGCAATTGTGTGCGATACCCTCGGGTGGTCGCACAGTGTCTTCGATGTGCGCTCAGAATATGCTGATGGCAATCGGTTTCCGTTCGCTAGCGAGCTGCACGCCGGCTCGGTCTCGGAATTCCTCGATGGCGAGGACTCGGAATCTATGGCTAGGTTCTCCGATGTGCTCCTGCTCGGGCACGACTGGGCCATCGATCAGGAGATGTTGCTGGGTCTAATGGGCAGTCTTGAGGTCGATCGGCGACCGAGAGTAGGGGCCATAGGCTCCACCGTGAAGTGGAACGCATTCAGAGACTCTGCCATGGCTGCGGGGATTCCCGAGGAATCGGTGGACTCGGTGAGGTGCCCAATCGGCCTCGACATCGGAGCGGACTCACCCGAGGAAATCGCCATAGCGGTCTGTGCCGAGATTATGGCCCTCGAGAAGAGTGTCGATTCACTCGACTAGCTCGGCCTCATCGTCATCACGAACTGTTGTTATGGGCGTAATTTCTACGATATTGGTGTCTCGACTCTCAGTGACTTGTATGACATCTGGCTGCCTTTCCAAACTCGGGATAAAGGTTGCAATAGATATCCAAATCAGTATGATAACCAAAACTAGAGTAAATGAGTCCTGCACTGTCTTCGATAATTCCTCATTCTCTAAGGTGACTGCGAACCAACTCCACAAGAGAGCGACTGCAAATGTAATCACCAGATAAATCGAGCCAACTATCGCAAGTCCTACGCGTACTGGCATCTTACGGAAGGCACCGAAAACGAAATTGATAATCTGAGAAATGTTCCTTGTCGCGAACCTGAATATTTTCGAGGCGGTTTTTCTGAGGATGAAACCCAACTAGTCACCTTCTAACAATGTCACTGCAAATGCCTACATGAATGTGCCTGCAATTATGCTGCAAACACGCCGAAGGCTGAAATCTTCCGGGCGTCGCGGGAGAACGTGCGCAAGTTGGCATTGGTGCTCTCACTCCTTGTTTTGGCTGCCCCGCTGAGCGGCTGCCTTCTGTGGGGGGACGATACAGAAACGGAGGTGCAGCCGGAGGAGGAGTCGGGGTTCGGTGCCTTCAGCGTGGTTGCACCCATAGACACCGGAATTAACGTCTACCACAATCACTTCCTGATGAATGAGTCATACCCGCAGTGGCTTCTGGACGGACTCGGGGTGAACAAGGTCTGCGACGTCACGCTCACCGGCACTTGGCAGGAGCGTTACGAGGCGGACAAGGAGGTCTGCTGGGACAACATCACCTCTGAGGACGTGGTCTGGTTCCGCGGCACACGAATCATCGGTACGACTCCGGACGACAACACCGACATACCGATTCTGGATGATCCTCAAGACGGGCACGGCACGGCGGTCACGGGCTCGGTGATTGATGCCAACCCGGATGCTGTAATCTTCTTCGTGGAGGGTTTCAGCGACGCTGCCGTGCTGGCCGCCGCCAACCAGCCGCTCGTCGATGTCATCACCACCAGCTTCGGACCCATTCTCTCCGTCCCAGTTCCCGGGATTGAGGACGCCACCAAGGTCGCAGTGGTCCAGAACAAGAAATTGCACACGGGTGCCGCTGACAACTCTCCCTCGCCCGCGGTACAAGACTCCACGGCTGGCCCTCCATGGAGCATCGGCATCTCCGGCTATGCCGAGGAGGGCGACGATCAGAAGGAGACGATGAGCGGTTCGTATCCCGATGTGGCCGCCGACTGGACGCAACTCCTACCCAACCACGACGACATAGATGGCTACCACGAGACCTCTGGGACCTCCTTCGCCACTCCCAGAACCGCCGGGCTGCTATCGAAGGTCCTCATGCACCTACGCTCTGAGTTCGGCGACATGTCATCGGGAGCCGATCCGGTGGCACGCAGCGGGCTGATGGTGAACGGTACCAACTTCTCCATCACCAACGATGACCTGCGAGATGCGCTGAACCTCTCCGGATGGTATCCGTCGTTCAACACCTGGGACCCGTTGTCGGGGACCACGCCAATCTCCCCGATAGCTCCCTGCACCCAAGTCGGATGGGGGGTGGTCAACGAGAGCAACGTCCTTCCCATCATCGAGCACCTGAATGGCACCTCGACGATGTCTAACCGCCCCAGCGACGTTGTGATGTGCATGGAGGCGAATCAGGAGATCCGCGAGGCGTACTGGAGTTAGCAATCCGTTGAATTCAATACACAGCGCGGCTTCGTTGCCTTGTGAGGAAGGTAGTCCTGAGGTGGAAGATACCCTCTCTGAGGGGGGCCAAGGAGCTCTCCCGATTCCTAGAGGTGGCCGAGCGGGTCGAGGTACTCGGGCATCTGGCAGTCAGTTCAGAGGGAGTGACCCAGCTGGTCGAAATCAAGATGCTTGAGGGGCATTCGGTGGAGGAGATCTCGGAGTTCAACAGCTTCGAGGTACTAGAGCAGCACGAGGAGGATTCCGATGGCGTCCTCGTCAGCCTGCTATGCACGCATCCTCTGGCGATTTCCGCGATTGAGATGTCCAACATCCACGTGCAACCGCCATACGGGATAGACGCTGAGCGGGGCATGGAGCTCAGGCTGTCGGGGCACTCCAAGTCGATACGCAGGTTCCTCGCCCTGCTGAGGGTGATTCTGCCACCTGACAAGGTCAGTGTCCAGTCTCTCCGGCGAGGCGAGAGGAACGGTTGGTCGGAGACATTGACCAAACGGCAGCGCGAGGTGCTGTCCCACGCCGTGAGAAGGGGTTACTACGAGCCTGATTCTAACGTGACCCTCAGGGAGATGGCTGAAGAGTTGGGGATGGCTAGGAGTACGCTCGGTGAGCACCTCCAGAGAGTCGAACAGGAAATCATGAGTCTGGTCGCGGATGACCTGAATTGACCCCACAGGGGTCAAACCGAATGCTAAAGGTCGTAGCGGCTGGTGCACACACTGCATGGTTCAGTTCCGACTGCCGATGCTGCCCGCGGCCGACGAGGTGCCCTGGTCAGTGGTGGTCAATGACGAGGAGGTATCTCTACGCATCGAGAGCAATGCGATTCTGCTTGACGTCCTGCGTGACCAAGCCGGCAGCCTGGGGACCAAACGGGGCTGTGACATGGGTACCTGCGGCTGTTGCAGCGTGCTGATAGATGGGGTCCCGAGACTGTCGTGCCTCACCCTTGCCCAGGAGGCCTCGGGATGCAGCATAACCACTGTGGAGGGACTAGCTGACGGTCACCATCTGCACCCCATTCAACGGACCTTCACGGAGTGTGGAGGGAGCCAGTGCGGCTTCTGCACACCTGGCTTCCTAGTGGTAATCTCGGCGCTTCTTGAAGACAATCCTACACCCGATGACACCGAGATCAAGACTGCGATAGAGGGTAACCTCTGCAGGTGCACCGGGTACCAGCAGATTGTGGACTCGGTCAGGGCCGCATCCGACATCCTGGCATCGGGAGAAGCAGTCGGGGACTCCACAGCTGCCAAGAGTGACCCCAATCCGAGTTACGGAGCGGACTAGGTGATGCAATGAGCGAGGACAAGGACAGGGTCGAGGGCTATCGCCAGCAGAGCGGCAAGTTGCCATTCCCACGCCCTGGCTCGGGAGGCAGTCGCGGTACCAGCGACCTGCGTGACGAGGAGGCGATAGCGGGAATCAAGGGATCGAACGAGCACAAGCACGACGACCTAGTCACAGGATCCGCCGTCGGTAGGCCGACTGCGCTGGTAGATGGGAGGTGGAAGGTCACCGGGCAGGCACAGTACGGAGATGACGTGAGGCTCCCTGGCGAACTAATCGGCAGGATTGTTCGCTCCAAACACCATTACGCGAGGGTACTGTCAATCGACGTCTCGGCGGCCCTAGAGTTGCCAGGGGTAGTCGCAGTTGCGACCGGGCGTGACGCCAGTGGGAGTTTCGGGGTGCTTCCCGTGACCAAGGACGAGCACGCGATGGCGCAGGAGAAGGTGCGTCACGTCGGAGACCTAGTAGCCTGCGTCGCTGCCGTCGACGAGTCTACGGCCAGAGAAGCGGTTCGCCTCATCGAGGTGGAGTACGAGGAGCTCGAGGCGTTGCACGACATGAGAGAGGGACTCGAGGACTCCGACGAGCCAATCCATGACCGGGGGCAATACCACATCGGCTCGTCGAACGTGCAGAAGAGGGTGTTTCAGGAGTTCGGTGACATCGATGGAATGGCTGACAACGCGATAGCCAGCCACAGCTCTAGTTGGAAGTTCGCCGGTGCCAACCACGGGTTCACTGAGCCCCATGCCGTGGTCGCCAATTGGGACCCATCAGGCAGGTTGACTCTCTACACTCCCCAGCAGGTTCCGCACTACGTCCACAGGGCCTTGGCCGATGTCCTCGACGTGCCGATGCATCAGATCAACGTCCACAGGACTTTTGTCGGCGGCGGTTTCGGAGGTAAGTCCGACCCGTTTCCCCATGAGATGTGCGCTGCCATACTGTCACGCAAGACAGGTAGGCCGGTGAGAATCAACTTCGACCGCGAGGAAGTCTTCTGGGTGAATCGCGGGCGGCATCCATCTCGAATCGACATGAACCTGCACGCCGACTCCGACGGTAGGCTGTGCGGCATCGAAACCGATGCCCTGATTGATGGAGGTGCCTTCGCATCCTTCGGCCACGTCACAACCTACTACAACGGGGTACTGCACACCGCTCCATACGAAATTGGCGCCTTCCACTACACCGGGGCGCGGGTCTGGACCAACAAGCCTGCTAGCGGCGCCATGAGGGGTCATGGCGCGGTGAACTCGAGGTGTGCGTTTGAAGTCGGTATGGATGGAGTCGCTGAGCAGTTGCGTGTCGACCCGATTACACTGAGGCTTGCCAACCTCCTACCGCCCAACTCAGCCACCATAACGGGATTCAGGGTCACCAGCATTGGGATGCGAGAGTGCCTCGAGCGAGTCAGGGAGGCATCGGGATGGGAAGAGAAGTTCCGCAAGCTTCCCCACGGTCACGGAATCGGCGTCGGATGCGGCTTCTTCATCTCAGGCAGTGGGTTGCCAATCCACTGGGAGCCGAACAAGTTCCCCCATGCCACAGTCCACCTAAAGGTCGACATGGACGGTGGCGTCACGGTCCATACCGGAGCAGCCGAGATTGGCCAGGGCTCCGACACCGTGATAGCCCAGTCGGTCGCTGAGGTTCTGGGCCTGCCCCTAGACATGATTAGAATCAGGAGCAGGGAGACCGACACCGCCCCGGTCGACCTCGGCTCGTACTCGTCCCGTGTGACTTTCATGAATGCCAACGCAGCCATCTCCGCTGCGATGGAGATACGTCAGGAGCTGCTGGAGGCAGCGGCCGGGATGACAGAGGCACCGATTGACAGGATGGTAATAGGGGATCGTCGAATCTACATGCGGGACGACCCGAAGATTGGGGTCTCATACCTAGAGGCGCTTCACAAGGCTCAGGAGAATAAGGGCGCTTTGGTCTCATCTGGCGCCTACCGAACGCCACCGATGGGGCGTGTCCACAAGGGCGCGGGAGCTGGGATTGCGCCCGCCTACTCGTTCTCGGCCTACGTGGCCGAGGTCAAGGTCGACGTGGAGACAGGTCAGACCAAGGTGCTGAAGGTGTGGGCAGCGCACGACTGCGGCAAAGCACTCAACCCGCTATCCGTGAAGGGGCAGATAATCGGCTCTTGCCACATGGGGCTGGGTCAGGTTCTCAGTGAGGAGATGAAGTACGGCAGGAGCGGTCACCTGATCAACCCCGACCTTCTTGATTACAAGATTCCCACGGTCCACGAGATGCCAGAGGTGGTTCCCATCATCGTGGAGTCCAACGATTCCGAGGGGCCGTTCGGTGCCAAGGAGGCCGGCGAGGGGCCGCTTCTGCCCATCCTCCCTGCAGTGTGCAACGCCGTGTACGACGCAATTGGAGTCCGTACGAGCGAGTTGCCAATCACCCCTGATAGGGTTCACAGGATGATTGAAGACAGGTGCAAGCAGGAAGGAATGGCCCCTCTAGACCTCGTTTCGCCCGTGTTGCAGCACTCGGAACTCCAGGCAACGCTCGAAGCTCGTGCGTCCGAACACGCCGAGCGTGATTCACGCCGGGCTTCGGACCCCGACCCTCCCGATTACAACAACGGGGCCCTGTTCGGGTTCGACCCCGAGATACCCGCTGACGAACAGGACGAGCGCTGGGTCGTCAGCGTCAC
>NZWI01000048.1 GCA_002701875.1 Fidelibacterota bacterium | reverse complement strand
AAATGAGTAAATCAGTTATTATAGATGCTGGCCGTTCGCCCGTAGGTATAAAAAATGGACAAATGATTGGTATCCGACCTGAAGACCTAGCAGCGCAAATCGTTACCAAATTACTGGAACGAAATAAATCAATTAGTGCTGATATGATTGAAGATGTTGTAGTTGGCTGTGCTTTTCCTGAAGGACCACAAGGGATGAATATTGGCAAAACGATTGGAATTCTTGGCGGATTACCGGAAGCTTCAACTGGTAAAGTCGTTAATCGCTTTTGTGGATCATCTATGGATGCAATCCATCAGGTTAGTGCTGCGATTGAATGTGGGGATATAGATGTGGGCTTAGCAGTTGGTGTTGAAGATATGTTTTCCGTTCCCATGGGAGGATTTGCGCCAGATTTTCACCCGGAGCTAGCTGAACAAGAATATTATATTGGAATGGGAGAGACTGCTGAGAACTTAGCAAACGACTTAAATATTTCCAGAGAAGATCAAGAAGAATTTGCAATTGCATCGCATGAAAAAGCATTAAAAGCATCTGCGGATGGGAAATTTGATCAAGAATTAATTTCTATTAATGTCAATGATGAAGTCACCGTTAAGAATGATGAGGGTCCACGAGAACCAGATGTCGAAAAGATCAAGAGTTTGAGCCCAGCCTTCGTTGAAGGTGGAACAGTGACAGCTGCGACTAGTAGCCCAATATCAATAGGTGCCGCTGCGGTATTAATGACCAGTGACACTTTTGCAAAAGATAATAGCTTAAAACATCGAGCAGAAATAACTGCTAGAGCAGTAGCCGGTGTTCATTGGAATCGAATGGGAATGGGACCACTACCTGCAACTGAAAAAGCTTTAGCCAAAGCAGGATTGAAAATGGATGCAGTTGAAACTATTGAACTCAATGAGGCATTTGCAGCGCAAGCATTATATGTTATTCGCGAAGGTGACTGGGATCAAAATAAAATAAATCATAATGGAGGAGCAATTGCCTTAGGGCATCCTCTAGGCTGTTCGGGTGCAAGGATTATCACCACACTTATTAATGTCATGGAACAGCAAAACACAAATGTGGGATTAGCAACCATGTGCATAGGTGGAGGGCAAGGAATCGCAACAATAATTAAAAGGTTATAATTGATGAGTAAAGAAATAAATAAAGTAGCTGTTTTGGGTGCCGGAACTATGGGGGCCCAAATTGCTGGACATTTTAGCAATGCTGGTATCCCTTCCCTCCTTTTTGATATTAATCCTGAACTCGCTCAAAAAGGAGTTGATGGATTAACAAAACTAAAACCTGCACCTCTTTATAAACCAAAAAATTCTGAATCAGTAACACCATGTACATACGACAATGATCTTGACAAACTCAAAGATGTTGATCTAGTTATTGAAGCTGTTGCTGAGAACCTAGAGATTAAACATACGGTATACAAAAATGTTGTACCCCATTTAAATGATGCTGTGATTATGACATCAAATACTTCAGGAATTCCATTGGCAGAGCTTATCAAAGTCTTACCTGATAAATTGCAATCTCGATTTATGATTACGCACTTTTTTAATCCCCCTAGATATATGCGACTATTGGAACTTGTCAAAGGACCAAAAACAGATGAATCTGTCTATAATATGCTCGCAAATATTGGTGAAGATATTTTAGGGAAAGGAATTGTTCACGCCAAAGATACTCCAAATTTTATCGGGAATCGAATCGGGGTCCATGGAGGAAACAATGCTATTAAACTAGCCATTAAAATGGGCCTAACTGTGGAGGAAGTCGATAAATTAACTGGAACGATTGTTGGACGTCCAAAAAGTGGAGTTTTTCGAACTACTGATATAGTCGGACTAGATGTACAAGCTCATGTCTCTTCAACAAGTTATGATAATTTACTTGATGATGAAGCCCGAGAAGTCCTCAAAGCTCCTGAAATATTGCAAACACTTATCGATGATGGCCGGCTTGGACAAAAAACTAAGGCAGGATTTTATAAAAAAACCGATGATGGGATTCTATCAATTGACCTCAAGACTGGTGAATATAATCCTCAAAAAAAGGTGAGATTTGATGGATACCGATTAGCAAAAAGCTATCAGTCAGTTGGTGATAGATTGAAAGCTCTTGCATTTAGTGATGATAAAGCGGGAAAATTTTTCTGGGAAATCACGGCCGACTCATTAATCTATTCAGCAAACCGTGTTCCTGAAATAAGTGATGATATAATTAACATAGATAATGCTATGAAATGGGGATACGGTTGGGAGCTAGGACCCTTTGAAGCATGGGATGCAATCGGAGTAAAAACATCTGTTGCGCGAATGGAAAAAGAAAATAAGAAAGTTCCTAAGTGGATAAAGAAAATGCTCGATTCAGGGCGAGAAACTTTTTATAGAACCCAGGATGGGGAAAAAACTTACTATGACCCACTTTCTTCATCTGAAAAAACTATTCCACAAAATGATAAGGTTATCAATCTAAATCTTCTTAAGTCAGGTGGAAAAACTGTTAGGAAAGATTGGAGTGCAAGCCTAATTGATTTAGGTGATGGCGTACTAAATGTTGAGTTTCATTCTGCACTTCAGCCCACATTAAATCCAATTGATACTTCAATGGGACAAATCATAAGTGATGGGATGGATTTGCTTGAGGCAGGGACTTACAAAGGAATGGTAATTGGACACCAAGGTTCCAATTTTTGCGCTGGCGCCAATTTAGCTAATATGATCCAAAAAATTGAAGCTGGAGCTTGGGAAGAAATGGATGCGCAAGTAAAACAGGTACAAGATCTTTTGCAACGGGTACGCTTTTCAAAAGCACCTGTAGTTGCGGCACCACATCATCTGGCTTTAGGAGGCGGGTTTGAATTAGTAGCTCCGGCTACTCATCGTGTAGCATTGGGTGAGCTTTACATTGGAGCCGTAGAGGTTGGTGTAGGGTTGATTCCTGGAGCTGGTGGTAATCTTAGATTGATTTTAAATCTCATGGAAAATAGTGGATCTGGAAGAATGAATTCTTTTCAAGTCGCACAAAAAGCATTTGAAACAATAGGGTTTGCTAAAGTTGCTACGAGTGCAGATGAAGCCAAATTTCATGGATACTTACTTAAAACAGATACAATCATATTAAATAATGATCAACGCATATTGGCTGGCAAGCAAAAAGTATTAGAATTAATTGAAAATAATTATGAACCTCCATCCTATAGAGATGATTTAAAACTTCCGGGAGCGGGAGGACGTACCGCTATGGCTATGGCNTTAAAAGGNTTTAAAGCNCANGGNAAAATNTCNGCNCANGATGANTTAATCGCNAAAAAACTTGCCTTTGTTCTNACNGGAGGTGATAAAGCAGGNCTNACAAAATCCGTTGATGAACAATATCTATTAGATATAGAACGTGAAGCATTTGTTTCATTAGCTGGAGAAGCGCTTACTCAAGATCGAATAAGATATATGCTTAAGGTTGGAAAACCACTAAGAAATTAATTAGAGAGAAAAAATAATTTTAGAGCTGCTCTTTGTCTGTTAATAATTTGTTAACATTACATTGTTATTTTATTTCTATAAATTTGAGTATCATATTTTTTCAAGATAATAAAAGTGGATCAGCAATCAGATAATCAATTAAATAATGCACTGAAAATTAGTGCGATCTTTCTCGTTTTATATATTTTCTTAATTAGTATTGGAATGATTGGTACAGCCTTTAAAGGAATGGGGCGTGAATTTGCTGAAGCATTATTTGAAAGTAATGCTAGTGCTTTCATCGGATTATTTATTGGGATCCTTGCAACAGGATTAATTCAAAGTTCCTCAACAACAACCTCTCTAGTTGTTGGAATGGTTGCTGCTGGTACTTTTGGAGATGATCCACGCCTGGCAGTTGCTGCAGCTGTTCCATATATAATGGGGGCAAATATTGGTACGAGTATTACCAATACGATTGTTTCTCTTGGACATATTGTTCATAAAGAAGAATTCAAACGTGCATTTTCAGCATCCGTTGTTCATGACTTTTTCAATATTTTAGCTGTTACAATCATTTTTCCTTTAGAAATAATGTTTGGCGCTGTAAGTCGGTCAGCAATGTGGCTATCATCTATTTTTTTAGGTGCAGAAACCATAACCTTCAAAAGTCCTATAAAGTTAATTACAGCCCCAACAGTAAAATGGATCAGTAATCTTTTTAAACAACAAGACTCCATTGATCCATATATATTACTTCTTATTATTGCACTAGGTTTACTATTCTTTTCTTTAAGAAATTTAACGAAGTTAATTCGAAGCCTAGTAATGTTACGCTTAGAAAGCTTTTTTGATACACACATATTTAAAACCGCAGTACGCGCAATGATATTTGGTGCATTAATTACAATCTTAGTTCAAAGTAGTTCAATAACAACATCCCTTGTTGTTCCTCTAGCTGGAGCTGGAATTTTGAACCTCAGACAAATCTTCCCATATACTCTAGGAGCAAATATTGGAACCACTGTCACTTCTTTTCTTGCAAGCATGGTCTCAGGAACAGTTGCCCCATTATCAGTCGCACTAGCTCACTTATTATTTAATATTTTTGGTATTGGATTATTATGGCCCATCAAAAAAATAAGAGAGATACCAATCGTACTAGCGGAATCGCTCTCTAATCGAGCAGCTGTAAATAAGCTTTATCCAATTTTATATATTTTAATCGTATTTTTTGTTATCCCACTAACATTAATTTCCATTGTAAGGTAAATCATGACAATCTTTAAAGATATATTAGAAATCTGGAAATCAGACAATCTTCTTTCTCAAGCCTGGGAAGATTCACTTAGAATGTTATCCCTTTCGAATGATATTTTCATTCAATCAATTCGACATTTTAACTCAGGTGAAAACAGTGAGGCTGTGAAAGCACTGAAAAAAGAAGATCAATCGATTAATGAATATTACCAACTTGTCCGCCGGAAAGTATTAACTCATTATTCCATTGATAAACCTCCTATTGATACATCTGGAGGATTAACTTTGATCAATATGGTTGTTGACATAGAAAGAATAGGTGATTATTGCAAAAATATTTCTGATTTAACTCTTATGCNAGATGGNCCTATGAATTTTGGGAAATTGAGTGATGAAATTAAATCAATGGAAGAAGAAGTTGAGTCTCGTTTTGCTAAAACAANAAAGGCAATCCAAGATCAAGATGAAACCCTTGCTGATGAATTGCTTAACAGTTACAAAAAGATGATAACAAAAGTATCGGATAATATTGTAAAAAATATTGCTTCAGGAAAAATTAAATTTGATGATAGCTCCCAAGGTGCGAGTATTGCATTATACGCTCGTTACTTAAAACGAATTGGTGCACACTTAAAAAATATTACCTCAACAATTGTTAATCCCTATGATAAAATTGGTTATAATCAATAAGTAATCTAATTTCATAATTTAGATCAAATAATATTTAGACTTTTTTCAAATTATATTCTTCGTATAATTCATGAACAATCCCATCAGGTAATCCTGATTGTGGCACAATCATCTTACTTACGTTTACCCATTCCATTATTGACAAATATATTTTGCCAGCATGAGTAATAACATCTGCGCGATCTGGCCGTAATTCTAGTTTTGTGATTCGTTCAAGAATGCTATAAGGTTGAACCATATCAATTATATCCTTAATCCTATTGAATTCGATTTCATTATTATTCATTATTTTTGACATTGAAAATATTTTATTGATATTACCTCCGCTACCAATTGCCTTTATTGAGCCTGAAACTTTTGGCATCTGGCCTTTGACCCAACTTTCCATTTCTTGCCAATTTAAGGGAGTTACTTGATCTTTTAATAAACGAACGGATCCAATAGGGAATGATCTTGAAATAGCTTTAACTCTTTTAACTATAAAACTAATTTCAGTACTTCCACCACCCACATCGATATACAGATAATCTCTTTCAGGATTTAAATGGTTCTCAATATGATTCGACATAATTAGCTTGGCTTCTTTATCCCCTGTAATAATTTCTAGGTTAAGATCAGTAGCTAAGTTGATTTGTTCTACTAGATTTTGTCCATTTTTAGCTGTTCTTAAAGCAGCGGTTGCACATGCCTTATAAGATATTGGGTCATATGCATCTATCATTAAACGAAAAGCCTGGATTGTTTTAACCAATTTTTCACTATTATCTTTTGAGATATTACCTAAAGTAAATGCATCCTCTCCCAGTCGAAGAGGCATTCGAATAAGAGATTCTTTTATAAACTTCGTTGAATCAAAATTTTGTAAAACTCTACAAAATAGAAGCCGCATTGCATTACTTCCGATATCGATTGCAGCAAATTTAAAACCAGTTTCCATTAAATGATTAATTTCATCAAATTATATAGTAAAGATTAGATAAATAGGCTGTTTAATAAAAGAATTTCATAGAATGACTAACAATTTATCTTTTATTTAAATTATTATTGTAATGAAAAAATGAAGAAATTAAATAAAGCTATAAAAATTGCAGCTGAAATTCATACTGGGAATAAAGGCAAAAAGAACGAACCTGCTATCTTACACCCCATACGAGTAATGCTACAAATGAATGATCAGTTGTCAAGGACAGTTGCAATATTACATGATGTAGTTGAATCAGGAAAAATGACGGTTGATGATTTAAGAAATTTAGGATTTAATAATAAGACCTGTCGTGCTGTTGACCTTTTATCTCGGAGAAAATGGGAATCATATGACCATTATATTAAACGTGTAAAAACAAATAAACTTGCTATTAAAGTAAAAATTGCTGACCTAGAGGATAATTACAATATAAAACAAAATAAAAAGAAGCTATCAAAACTAGATAAATCGAAAATTAATAAATATAATAGAGCATATAAAAAACTTACAGGAAAAAAATTAACATCCTAATTTGTATAACTTTTTAGATTAAATGAGAATGTTGAACCATTTTTTTCTGAACTTTCAACACTTATATTTGAGTTGTGAGCCTCAATAATATGTTTTGAGATTGCTAGTCCCAAACCTGTACCACCTCTAACAATCTGCCTTGCCCTATCTGTTCGGAAGAACCGTTCAAAGATACGTTCTGCTGATTCAGCGTCTATACCAATTCCAGTATCTTGAACTTTAAATTCTATAACTCCATTATTTTTTTCTGTTGACATTACTACACTACCATTGACAGTATATCGTATTGCATTTGAAATTAAATTATCAAAGACTTGTCTAAGCCGATCCAAATTCCCATTCACGATTATTTCTTTTTGGTTATTCATTTCTAGTGAAATATCTAATTCATGTTTCTCATTACGCTGTTGTGCATCATTAATTACTTCCTCAAGTAGTGGCTTTAGATCTACCTTCTCTAACTGGATTTCCATTTCGCCGGTTTCAATTCTAGAAATATCAACTAAATCCGTTACGAGAGCCTCAAGGCGCTTTGCATTCTTCAATGATCGCTTAATAAATGTTCTATTGACATCGTTATCAGTAAGTGCGCCATCCTTTAAAGTTTCCAAATAGCCTGCAATAGATGCAATCGGTGTTTTCAATTCATGAGTTACATTACTTAAAAACTCAGTACGAACTTGTTCCATTTTTTTCATATTTGAGATATCAGATTCTAGAGTTGTTGCTAATTCATTCATTGTTTCAGCTAGCTCACCAATTTCATCTTTACTACTAATTTCAATTCTGGTTTCAAAATTTCCATCTTTTATTTTTTTTGCACCCTCAGCTACTTTTCTAATTGGAACATTAATCCAACGATCAACTAATAATGCAATGATTCCTAAACCAACTGCAGTTATGAAAAAAATGTTGATACTAGATTCTGATTGATATAATACAAAACCAACCATAAGAATCAAGGTAATTGATATAAATAATTTCTGTCTAAGACTAAACAATAGGTTTATTTTATTTTAGGTCTGAATCGGTAACCTACCCCTTTAATGGTCTCAATCCAATCACGATAAGGCCCTAACTTTGAACGGATTCGATTAATATGAACATCAATAGTCCTATCTACTACATAGACATCATCTTCCCAAAGTGACGCAAGTATACTATCACGCTTAAAAATAGTGTCTGGCTCACTCATAAAAAAAGCTAATAATTCAAACTCTTTTCTGGGCAAATGCAATTCATCTCCATCAACTTTAGCAATATAATTTTTTGTATTTGCTTCTAAACCATCATACTGAAGATAAGAACCCTTCTGATTGATTTGTTCTACGCGACGAAGAATTGAATTAATACGAGCAACAAGTATTTTGGGACTAAATGGTTTTCTAATATAATCGTCTCCACCTACTTCTAGCCCTTTCAACTCATCAAATTCTCTATCCATTGCAGTTAAAAAGACAATTGGCACTGTGTTCCCATTAGCACGAATTGTTTTGCAAACTTCATATCCATCTTTGCCGGGCATCATTATATCAAGTATAACTAAACTAGGATTTTGACTTAGTAAATCAATCGCTTGATCACCGTTAGAAGCTTCAATTGAAGCAATTCCCTCTTGCTCTAAATTATATCGTATAATTTTACGAAGATCTTTTTCATCATCTACAATTAATACTAGTTCATTCTTCATTTTTATTAATTCAACATAGCCGTTACTGAAATTTACATTTATTGAGAGTTTAAATTATAATGGTGCCTGATTATTTTTTTACCCTGCACTTGATTATAAAATTGCTAGATACTAATAACAAGTTGTTAATCATTTATAACTATAATGTTAACTACATGTAAACAATTAATATTTATTATA
>NZWI01000047.1 GCA_002701875.1 Fidelibacterota bacterium | reverse complement strand
TTGAACCCTAAGATTTGATGCTCCGCAGAACCAGGAGGAATATTGTCGTCCGATACAAGCCAAAAATTGGAATTGCCTTGTAAAACATCTTCAAGAACAATATTATTAATAAATTGAAAATAATTACCCCAAGCACCTTTAACCGAAAAATGATCTCCAATATTCCAATTGAATGAAAAACGTGGTGAAATAAATACTGAGTCCGTTGCTAAATCCATAACAAATAAACTATCTAGTCCCGTTTGGGATGTTGCACGGACACCCATTCCTATAGTTAGAGAAGGAAGGACTTTCCATCGATCTTCCAAATAAAGACTTAATAGCATTGTATTTGATTCTAGATCTAATATTTCAATTGAATCATAAACAGCTACATCATAGTGCGTTCCCAAATTTGTTGTTTCTAAACCAAATTCAATAATATGATTTGCGTCAGCATGTAGAACATTATCTAAACGGAATGATTTATCTTTAGCTCCATTGCTTTCATCTATTTTAAATGTCCTACCTCCGCCACCAATTGAGTAGAGATGACGACCATAATCACTATTGAATGTAGAAGCACTATATAAAGCTTGAGTAGAAAAACGATCGGTCCACCGATGGTTCCAGCGAACACTCATTCCTAAATTACCCCAATCCGTATTATTATCATCAATTCGAGTTACAGTTTGTTGGCCCCCTCCTCCACCAAAGCCTCCGCCCCCGGGCCGACGCCTCACCCCTTCAGTCTCACGAGATTCATTTAAAAAATCTCTGCCTCCATACATGCTGACACTAATTACATCACTATTGCCAGGAGTAAAAGTCACTTTATTATGAAGATCGTAAAAATAGAATTTGGGAAAAATCTGTTGTTGAAAAGCTTCATCATTCTCATTGTTAGGATTAACACGCCTACGGTTATTTGTGGGTACTTCATCATCCCCAGTTACAAATTCATACATTTTCTCAAAAAAAGGGCTAGACATATAATCGGAATATGAGCGTCTAAATGACAATAACCAGCTTCCACCTAAAATAATTGGTGTCTCATATAATAATTGAGTTGACATTAAGTTAGCACCTAAACCAAACTGCCTTTTAGTTAAATCACCATTTTTACCTGTCATATCAATTACACTGGATAATCTACCTCCGTATTTTGCTGGAAATCCGCCCTTATAAACCTGAACGTCTTTAATAGCATCTGCATTAAATGCACTAAACATCCCAAAAAAATGGTCAACATGATAAATATTCATACCATCCAGAAGGATCATATTTTGGTTTGAGCCTCCTCCTCTAACATTAATACCCGATGATCCATCACCTGTGCTTGTAATCCCTGGCAATAATTGCAATGACCGAAAAATATCGACTTCACCCATATTTGGTAAAAGCGCTAATTGGCGAGGAGATAGTGTTATTTTGCTAACTTCATCTCCTGAACTTTTGATTATTTGATATTCATCAGCAATGACATCGACAGCTTGAAAATTTAGTGCTTCCATTCTTAATCGGATTTCCAAAGGTCCTTGTGACAGTGAATTATCAAAACCAATTTTGGCTGTTCGATAACCAATATATGATACGATTAGTGTGCACGGTTCTGCAGAAATATCGACTAGGACAAAATGACCATCAGCATCTGAAGTAACACCACGGCTTGTCCCTTGAACAAGGACATTCGCATAAGGTAAAGGCTCCAAATTATCCATATCTAAAATTGATCCAACAATATCTCTGGTTTCATCTTGACCAAAAATTGTTGAAAAAAATAGGGTAAGAATAATTAATCTTTTGTTAATTTTGTGATTCCTTAAATTATTAGACTAAAAATAATAACTTATGTTAAAAAATTATTAATCTTTAGCTAAGAAATCTAACGATACAGAGTTTACACAATAGCGCAACCCTGTTGGTTTTGGACCATCTTCAAAAACATGACCCAGATGGGAGTCGCACTTAGCGCAAGTAATCTCAGTTCGAATCATACCAAAGCTAATATCTCGTTTAGTATTAATCTTTGTTTTATCTATTGCATCAAAAAAAGCGGGCCATCCTGAACCAGAATCATACTTTGTGTCTGAACTAAATAATTCATTTTCGCAACCAGCGCAAACATAAACACCTTCCTCTTTGTGTTTATAATATTTGCCCGTAAATGCTGTTTCCGTACCTTTTTGTCTTAAAACCTGGTATTCTTCAGGAGTTAAGCACGTCTGCCATTCCTGATCTGTTCTTTCAACTTTGTCCATAACAAATCCTTTTGAAGATTTTTGTTGGGTTTGACCCATAAAAAAGATTCCAATTGCGCAAGCTATACATGTGATTATTGTTTTTTTCATAATGATCTAAGATGTTTTTCCAATAAGAATTTAAACTATCTTTTAAAGATATCTTAAATGTCTTTCAAAAGTCAAATGTACTTCATTAATAACTTTATCATTCTTTTTACACCATTAGTATAAGGTGGATATAATAATTTCATAGGACTTAGCCGAGATTGTTTAAGAATTGACCTCTGATTGGAAAATGCTTTAAACCCTGCTTGTCCATGAGTACGACCAAAGCCACTATTATTTATTCCTCCGAAAGGTAAATTGAGGTGCATATAGTGAAGAATCGTATCATTTATTGATGTACCCCCAGCGGACGTATTACTTAAAATAAAATCAATATTTTTCCTGTTAGAACTAAAAATATATAGGCCCAATGGTTTTGGCTTATTATTGATAATTGTGGTGACCTCATCTATTGTATCAAATGTCATTATGGGAAGTATCGGTCCAAATATTTCTTCACTCATCACTGGGGAATCAGAATTAACATCTGTTAGAACTGTTGGCTCAATAAAATTTGTTTCTACATCTGTATTGCCCCCCATATATATTTTATCACCAAAATCAGTTGTCTTATTAAGTAGGTTACTTAATCGTTCGAAATGTTTTTTATTTACAATTCGAGCATAGTTATTTGAGTCCTTTACTGAACCATTTCCTGAGGCAAATTGTTTAATTGAGATGTTTTTTATCTCTTCAAGCAATTTTTCTTTCACTGATTTTTGGACAAGTACATAGTCTGGTGCTAAACAGATCTGACCGCAGTTTAAAAATTTTCCCCAGGATATTTTTTGAGCAGCATCTTTTAGATTTGCAGTTTCATCAACAATTGTTGGAGATTTACCACCTAATTCTAAGGTAACAGTTGATAGATTCTTTGCAGCTTTCTTCATAACTGAGCTGCCAATTTTTGGACTACCTGTAAAAAAAATATGATGGAATGGTTCATCTAATAGAGCTTCAGCTACATTAGCATCCCCTTCAAAAAGAGCAACTTCCTTCTCTTCAAAAAGATCGTTTACCATATCAGCGATGACCTTTGATGAATGGGGTGTTAATTCAGATGGCTTTATGAATGCACAATTACCTGCCGCAATCGCAGATATTAAAGGGCTAATGGTCAAATTAAATGGAAAATTCCATGGAGTAATAATTAAGACCACACCCTTTGGCTCATATTGTATCCAAGCTTCGGCTGTAGCCAATGCTAAAGTTGAGTTAACTTTTTTTGGTCGCATCCATTTTTTTAAATATCTGCGTATATGACGTATCTCATTTAATACCGCCCAAAGTTCAGTTAAGTCCACCTCTGAAGAAGGTTTACGATAATCTTGATGCATGGCATTTCGAATATCTTCTTTATGATCCATAAGCCATNTTTCAATGGATTTAAGTTTTGCACTTCGTTCTTTAAAAGAAGTGTTTCGTATTGCTTGTTGATTAACAAGCTGCTCATCAAAAATCATTTTGATTCTAGATTGTATTTCATTCATAATGGTTATTTAACTTACTTAAGTAGTTGAATAATTCCTAAATGTGGCTACCNCAATTCATTAATTTATATCTTAAACTTAACTATGAAAAATAAGCCTATTATTTTCTTTTTGCTCATGGCAGCATTATACGGTCAATGAGCGCTTTGAAGTAATCCATCCTTGCCAGTTGGTGAGTCAGATAAAGGTTTTGGAGCTGAAAAAGGGCAGCTCTATTATGGAATTCAAAGCNATTANACTTCTATAGATTGGTGGCATGACCCCGTAAAAGGNGAGCCATTTAAACATAGTGGNTCATTAAATACNTTTATATTACGNCCCAGTNTTGTATATGGGATTTCTAACAAATATAATTTAACACTNAGCTCAACATTGGGTATTAGGAGCATGAATTGGAATCAATCTAATGTATCTATTCACCATCGAACTGAATCAAGTTCAAGTGATTTTCATAATGCAAATGGTGGGATTTTGGGTGATTCAAAGGTTATGATTAGGTATCTAATAAAAAACCAGGGCATGGGAACTGGATTTAGAATCTATAGTGGAGGCGGAATAACTATACCATCAAATAATCAATTAACTTCAGACCCATATTTTTTAAACAATGATGAAGTAAAAGAACACCGACATTTTAGTTTAAGTAATGGGACATATAACTACAATATTGAAACTCAGATTTATTACAAAAGATTATCTAATCCTACTTTTTTAGGAGGATTTATCATTTTAGAAAGACCATTCTCAGAAAGTAAATATGGTTACTTACCTCCAGTAAATCTTAATATTGCTTTATCAATGATATATAAGCGTTTTGATAATATTGACAGTTCTATGGGTTATGGANTNAATATACTTCAAACGGGACAAGGCTATTGGAATGGTATACCAGCACCTAATACAAAATCAACATCTATCAGCCCCAGTATATCTTTCCTATTTGGCTCTANGTTTGGTGCTATTGCTCTTAATCTGCAAAAACCTATTTTTATTGATGGAGCTTTTACAAGTAATGAGGGTGATATGGATCAAGGAAGTAATATTTGGCGATTCTCNATTTCATTAAGAGGAATGCCGAGTAAATAATCTTATAATAAAATTCGGTACTGTAAACTGATACTTCTCCCTGATTCAGGCATAATAGATTTTATTTTTGATAAATGATTATAATAAGTTTTATCAAGTAAGTTATTTATTTGAAGCACCAAACGGTGAGTTCCCTTATTGGTCTCAAAAGAATAACTTCCAAAAATATCAATTAATAAATATCCTGGAGTTATCGTTTCAAATTCTGAGATCTCTTTTTGATCTAAAACTTTACTAAGTCTAATTGAACTCGATAAATCCTTATTTGATTTACTTGAAATCAATAAACCAATTTTGTCTGGTGGCATATATGCTAGATGGTCATTATTTGAATTATCTTTTCCTTTAACAAATGAAAAATCTGTGGTGATATCTATCGTTCTTCCTTTATATCCCATTTGTACTTCTCCACCACTTATTTCAGTTTCAATCCCGCGCATTTGATATTTATATAACCATCCGCTTGATCCACTTCCCCACTCGATCCAATCTGCACCAGGCACATACCCATCCCCCATTTTCATATATTGATGAAAATTTGGACTTTGATTAAAAAACCCATTTAATAAGAAAAAGAATTTGTCTTTTTGATATTGTATCGAGTTTTCAATACCTAATGTTTTCTCAAGGTCAAGATTTGGGTTGCCAATTTCATAGCTATAACTTCCAAGATGTGGCCCATCTGAAAAAAGATCTTCAATACCAGGCGTTCTTCCAGCTCTCATTATGGTTGTAGAAAATTGCCAATTTTCCCAGGATTTAATAAGTGCAGCAGATATAGAAAGAAAACCAAAATTTTTCTTGTTCACAGATTTTTCATCAATATTTGAAAACTTTGTTCCTTCATTTTGAGGTTCTATAATCGAATATTCTCCTCTAAATGATAATTGGCCTTTAAAACCAAGTGCCTCTTTCTCTCTAAAACCAAATACTGAAAAATTTGATTCGGTGGTATTTGGTGTCCAATAAAAACCACCTGCATTAAACATTCGGTATTGTATAGCAGTACCTATTTCCCTTTTTAATCCTGTCATCTTTGATTGAAAAACAAATATATCTTGTCCCAATTTGACAGAAGCTTTTTTTTGATCTGATTCAAATTCAGAATGAGCATAATGAATAAATTTTTGATCTAGGTCAAATGTTTCAAAACCATTAAAATCAATATCTTGATGATAATTAAACTTTTGAGTCGTTTTATTCATTTTAATATCCACACCACTAATGTGCCCCTCAGGGCTTCCTGGTATACCATAATCCATTTCAACATGTTCAATTGAAGCTGTTACTCTTCTTCCATCATTGAACCTTGTTAATCCAAAAAACCATTCAGTATTATTCATTGATGTATTTTTTAATACTCCTATTGGAGTCATTTGATCGCCAGCACTTCTATTTTGTAAGGAAAAACGAAAATTGTTCTTATTCATTGGAGCGACCAATGAAAAATTATTAAACAATCCCTTATTCCCAGAATCATAACCTGAAGTTATATAAGTGTGGAAATGATCAAATGCGATTTCAGGCATAGAGTTTTTTTCAACATCAATGACACCGCTTATAGTGTTTGATCCAAAAAGTAGTGCTCGAGGTCCTCTAATAATTTCTATTTCTTCAACTCCTCCAAGATCCAAACTTAGCGCATGATCAACTGAAGTCTGAGATAAATCGCCCACTTCAAAGCCATTTTCCGTGATCAGAAAACGGTCTCCCGAATATCCTCTTAATATAGGTCGTGTTGTACCCTGTCCCATGGATTGGATTGCTACACCCATCTCGTTTTGAAGGGTTTGCGCAATTGATCCCTTCATATTTTCTTGTATTTTTTTCCCGGACATGGAAAAACTGGAAAGTGAAGAAGTTGGATCCAAATCACTATGAACCTCTACTTTTATTTCTTCGAAATGCAAAACTTCAGGATCTAATAAAATCTTACCAAGACTTACTAAACTATTATCTATTAGTATAAATAGAGTTGTATCTCGATAGCCGAGAATGGAAATTTCCAATTCTAGATTACCTAGAGAAAGATCATTTATGGAGAATTGCCCATTTAAATCCGTTGCTGAACCTATGCTTAGATTTCTTACATAAATATTTGCATCTGCTAAAGGTTCAGAATTATCTGAAGAAAGTACTCTTCCAATTAACGTTGCATTTTGTGCATGCAGAAAATGCATTGGCATACTGCATGCACAAAAAGTTATAATTAAGATTAACTTATTTAACAGTAATTGGAACGTTATTTGTCGATGTGTAATCTGCATGGCCATCATGCATTAACTCAAGTTTAAAACTAGTTGAACCAGCACTGACGCCCTTGATTTCTAAGGCCATTTCATGTTCTTCTTCATCGCCATGATCACCATGTTCTTCTTCAACCTCAACTGTGGCAATGCTAGAATTGAATCCAGAAACTTTTAATTCTCCTTCTTCCTCTCCTTCATGTTCATCGTGTTCTAATTCTTTCCCATCATCACCAAGAAAATGCACAGTAAGTTCTAGTGTTTCTCCACTGGTTAATGTAACTGATCCTGTTTGGGTCCCTTTAAATTCTTTATATACTTGTGTTCCGCTGCTGCTTTCTAGAATGAAGCCTTCTGCATCAGTGTGTTCTTCATCGTGATCATGATCATCTTCACAACTAACGATGAATAGTAATAAAGTAACTCCTAAGACTGTATAGCATAATTTTTTAATGCTTTTAAATTCATTAAACATTCTTTAATTCCTTTTTGTAATTATTTAGATAAATGCGATGGTATTTATTATACCATCAAGTGAAAACGAGTTTATTACAAAAGGATTGGGGGACCGCGAACTGGATTATTATTTTTATAAAATTGACGATAAAGAGAATTGGTCACCGCACATTTTCGAGCAGTTTCCAATTCAAGGAGGATGAAATTTGGAGTGGCAATTGCGCCATCATTATCTAAAAGCCTCTTGGCTAAAAATAATTGACATTCCTCGCCAGCATTACCATGGGACTCTATTTCACAATTATCAGCACATAAACTGGCTTCTGGAGTAATTAGTTCATGTCCGTGACCAGTATGAGAAGTGCTTATTTGGGTAAATACACCCATCCATAGTATAAGTAGTAACGAAAGGATGTTGTTTATTTTTTTCATATCAAAATTAATTATTAGCTATTTCGACGATCCTTCCCAGATCTTCGCTCTGAAACATCTCTTCTACTATCTTCGGCACGACGTTCAGTCTGTACTGGCAACTGTTCTTTCCTGCGATCTTGTGACAGCCGTCGCTCACCTCTTCTTCTATCATCACCGCGATTACTCATAATTACCTCGAATTAGATTAAATAAAGAAAACTATCCGCCCTCAAAAATACGAAAAATTGTTAATTATTCAAATTCCAATTGAATTCCACCATTCCCGGTCTGCGGTTGATAATAATAATTCAAAGATATTGATAATGGAAATACAATCTCAAAAAAACCGCCAAGATCTAGAACGAGTCCGCTGCCCAAGCTCAATAGCATATCTTTTGAAAGATCCGTATTCATTGTATCAATAAATAATTTTCCCTGCACTCGTTTTAAATAACTTACCCCCCACAATAATGTTTTATCAGGATATATGAGAGGCAAGCGATAAATCAATTTTGCCTTCCAAGCATTATTAAAATAAAAAGATTTATATCCGTATGGATATTTAATTCTACTAGGGAAAAAATAATTACCTGAATAATCATTTTTTTCATACTGAGCTAACAATGAAAAAGAATGATGTTTCCCTAAACCTTTAATATTTCCACTAAACCGAGTCGAAATTTGCTCACCATACCACAATCCACCAAAAGGCATACCACCAACATATAAATTCAATAGCCAACCACTTGATCGAAGATCTCTTTTTGCGGCTTCATTTTGAGATATAAAAGTTCCTTCAATATATGAGGGGAGAATGTTTCCATCCCTTTGTGGTGCACTCTTTTTATTCTCAAGTATTAATCCTTTGGGAATAGTCTCTTTATCAAAATCATAATACAGCATTGAATTTGATCGTGAAATAACTTTAGCACCAGCATAAGTGATAAAATATTTATTATTGATTCCATTAACTTTATTAATCCAAGGAATTCCAACGCCTATATCAATTGTAGCTTCATCCCACTTTTCGTTAATTCTATATTTTACAGTATCATTTCGATTATCCAATTTTTGTTTATAAGGTCCATAAGTTTCACTCCGCTCAGATTTTTTTAGTTTAAAATCCATTATAGGATAAAGACCTTTATAAACAATATTTAAACGCTTATTTGATGTTTTTTTAAATTGATCATAAGATATATCTGCCAAGATGGACATTGTTCCTAAAACATTATCTGATTGCAAACCTAAGGTTGGATCAAATTCACTATCAAAAATATATCTGCTGTGAAAATTGAATAAATTTTTAAAAGAATTATATGGTTTTATATCATAAGGATTTGATGGCACTGTCTCATCAAATATTGACCCTTCTTCCTGATCAAACATAGGTTGGAATGAACGTACAGGGTCATAAACCAGTGAAGGAATAGGCAACCAATTATTTGAATCAAGATCTTTTATTACTATCCTTTTGCCCATTAAGCTATAATCACTAAATAATAATTGATCTGAATTAGTTATAGAGGGATTATAAGCACCTAATTTTCTAGATGTGATTAAATATTCTTCTTTAGTATTAATTTCTATAGCTAGGAGATTATCAATCCCTTGATACGGAGACTCGTAAATAATAAAATTATTATAAAATACAGGGTGCGAAACATCTTCCCATGTTTCAGATTTAATTTTCAAAAAAATTCGCTTATTGATTTCATAAATATAGATTCCCCTCCCATCAAAGTTCTGAGATGTAAATACAATCTTTTTCCCATCTCTAGACCAAGATGGGAACATAATAGTTCCTTGATTAGGCGCTTCCGCCTGATCAAGGATTTTACCATCTTTACTATCCAGAATAGTTAATAAACTATTCCTATTTTGAGAAAATGATACAGCAGCAACCTTTTCCCCATCATGAGAAAGATTGGGATTATAAAGTCGTTTATTAGATGTAATCACTTTTCTTTGATTTGTTTTAAGATCAATGATTTCAAGATTTGCCCAACTTAATTTTGTCCATCTTTTATCGGGTTCATAGAAAGACCAAACAGCCTTATAACCATTAGAGTGATAACCAAAAATAATAGCTGAAGAAGGAATTTTTTCTACTTCAGCTTCGTTCTCCTTATCCAATTTTATAATTGTTGGCACTTGATCTATACCAGATCTTAATGCAAAAAAAGTGCTATCAATACCCATCGATGGAAAACTGTAATTTGTAATAATATCTGGTTTTTTACTTAATACATCAACTTTATCTTCAACAATATTTTCAATTTGTTTAGCCCAAAGTTCATTTAAATCGTAAAATGTATCGCTATGGATTTGTTTCGTTGTTGCACCTGTTATTAATCGCATTGACCTTGAAAAAGGGAAAAAAGGATTTAATGTAAATGGCCATTGTAAGGTCTTATTGATAATTTTAGGCCAGGCTTGATCACCAAAGTTTGTTTTTACATGTGTGGTTAAAAAATATCCCAATTCATACCTATTAGGATAAATCATTTTGAACGATCCATACAGTGCTTGATGATAATTGAATTTTTTCCCATTTATACTTAATGACCTTGATATAACATCAAAATAGGGAATACGGCCCCTACCCGAATAAGTTAATGCAGTCTCCAGTCCTACTGCATCGCCTTCCCAATACCACGCAGGAAATAATAATCCATTAAAAAAGGACTGGGTAGATTCACCAAATATGAATCGTAATAACTTACTAGTACCTTTATTCATATAATTTGTTTGAGTAATATGTCTTCCCTCATGGATTGCCAAATCTCTATACCATTCATTTGTTCCCATGTTCTTGGAAAACAATGGAACATTAAACCATTCAGACATCCAAGGAGCTTGATGTACAAATGCATTTGGTATTGAGCCACGGTTACGTAAAACAATAGGAATCTTTTTGTGGTTACTGTGTAATGTTTTATTTATTGCTGAGTGAACATGCTCAAGGGTATTAGCTACTCTTAGACCTTCTTGATTTAGTTCACGAGGAAAAATTAACTGATAATTCTCAGTGTTGATTTGATTCCACTTAACAGTGGGTGAATCCTGACCATATAGTAAGCTAAAAACTATAAAGAAAAATAAAATTCTGATAATTAATCTCTCAAATTTTGAATAGGAATTTATTACACGAACCTTTATGACTATAAAGAAAAAGGCTCAGTATATTTTTATCACTGAGCCCTTTCTGCTCCGGAGGAGGGACTCGAACCCCCGACCTGGTGGTTAACAGCCACTCGCTCTACCAACTGAGCTACTCCGGAATTCTATAGTAAAAAAAATAGAATCAAAAGCGCGGCAAATTTATAATAATTAAGTTGGGTAGGCTAATAGAATTACATTTCCTTTTCTGCTCTCAAGGTTAGTCCTTCAACAAACTGACCATGTTCAAGATGTGATGAACTTATATAAACAACTCCGTCTTCATTATGCGGTTTCCCATATTTTGAATGAGCAGACTTCAAACCTCCAAGCCACCACCTAGAGTCTTGAATATATACGAGATCGCCTGGGTTTGCTTTCATTAGTTTCATATCATTAATTGAGAACTTTAATACATCAGCACTTTTTGGGTCTAATTTCCAACTAACTACTGGAGTTTCTCCTTCTTCCTCATTTGCATCTGACCCTTTAAAAATAGATTTTAGTTTGTGCACATCATATACTGTTAATCCAATTAATTTTTTTGAAGAATCTGACTTTGTAAATAGTGAAACAATTACCCCAACACCTGCACATACAATAATATTATAAAGTGCTCCAATATATGAATACCCGCGCCCTGGTCTTAATTCTATACCATGAGAGAATGGGCTAATTAATTCTGGATAAAATTGCCCTAATATCATTAAGAAAGCTCCACCTAAAAATGTAGCAATCACTGCTTGAGAGGTAAAGCGTTTCCAAAAAATCCCTAAAAATACACCTACAACTAGGGGCGGTGTGAATGTGGAATGAAACCATCCATGCGCTTCATAAATCGAATCAAATGAATTGAAAAAAGGGACTAAAAGCACTGCAATTACTTTAACACCAATAGATGTCCATCTTGCAAATTTTAATTCTTGTTTTTCACTTTTTACATTTTTTGATAGGGGACGATAAATATCATTTACAATCACAGCTGACGAGGCATTCACCAAAGTATCTGCTGTTGACATTAAAGCAGCGCAAAGGGCTGCTATAATAAATCCAAATACTCCAGGAGAAGAAACAATATTGGTTACAGCAACAAATACATCATTAGCAGCCATCTCCAATGGTAGCATCTCAGGAGCCACGTTTGTTATAGCTCTACCTATCCAGCCCGCATTAGAAACAACGATAGCTGAAATTGGGAGCACTAATAAAACATTGATTGCAGCTGCCTTGCGACCTTCATTTACGCTTTTTGCGGCCATGAATCTCATAATTAATCCTTGATTCAAGAATAAAAATCCCACTGAACCTGCAACGCCATCCTGCCAAAAGATACCAACAAAATTAAAATCTGGAGGATGATTAAAGTGAGCGAGGGGGAGTTTTTGCAATGGAGACAAATTCATCCAAAAAGCACTTAGTCCATTAATGCCCACCTGATTTCCTAAAAATTGAATACCAAGAAAAAACAGCAATAATCCCGCAAAGATTAAAATAAAACCTTGAAAAAGATCGGTAAAGATAACAGAGGTCTGACCTCCAAAATGCATGTAGATAGTGGTTGCGATGGCAATGAGTACAACTGTTAGCATTAAAGGAATGGCATAAATCCTATATAAGGCAGTTGCTAAAGTCAAAAATTGTATTGCGATATAGCCAATCATATATAGTAAAATCATCATTGTGGCTAAATATCTTGCTGTAGAATTAAATCTTCGTTCAAAATACTCAGGGATTGAACGAACTTTGGTGTAATAGATAATTGGTAACCAACCAAACATGAATAAAGGCATAAAAAACCAATCATTCAAATATGTCATTGTTGAAGACAATCCGTATTGATAGGCCTTTGTGGAATATTTTACAAAACTATGTGACCCTACACCGGTTGCTACAATGGATATTGTTATTAACCACCAAGCAAATCTTCGTCCACCAAAAAAATAGTCTGTCGTTGTTTTACTATACTTACCAAAATAAGCACCAAAACCCATTACTACAGCAAAATAGACTAGAATGACAATTTTATCTAACTGGGTACCAACTTCAAAGTTCATTATTGACTACCAATTGCAACATAAATTAGAACAGCATGAATGGCAGCATAGAAAAGAAATCCATAAATAAGCACCCAAACCCACTTTAAGTGTCTCTTAAATGTTAATCGAAGTGCATTACTTCTTATTATGATCAACATGCCAATAATAAAAGCTATTCCACCAACTCCATATAAATAAATAAATGGTAACCAGGTTTGAGAAAAATTCATGATTTAGCTCAGTTTATCGAAACTGGATTTTAGCTCATTATATGTTTCCAATAGCCCTCCAACCATAACTTTAGTTTGTCCAATGACGGGCATAAAGTTAGTATCACCGTTCCATCTCGGTACAACGTGAAAGTGTATATGATCAGCAATTCCAGCTCCACCGGCTTTTCCAATATTTGCACCAAAATTGAATCCTTCTGAATTCAGGATTGTATTAATTATTTTCATTGACTTATTTGATAAATCCATAATCTCAGTCATGCAATTTTGGCTTAAGGAATCCATAGTCTCAACATGTTTATAAGGTGTAATCATAAGGTGACCATTGTTGTAAGGGAAAAGATTCATCAAAACAAATGATTCTTCTCCTCGAAAAAGAACTAGATTATCTTTATCATTCTTTTTTTCCTTGGACTTTGTACAAAAAATGCACCCTTTACCTGTATTTGTTTTTGACCGGATGTATTCCATCCGCCAAGGAGCCCAAAGGTTTTTCAATTATGACTCTTCTTCTTGACTAATTTTTGATTCAGCTATTACTTTTGCTTCCATATCCTTTGGAACTTCTTCATAATGACTAAATTTTTCTGAATGAATTCCTCGACCCCCAGTCAATGATCTGAGCGTTGTTGAATAATGATACATTTCAGACTGCGGGGCTTGGGCTTTAATTAATTGAAATGTCCCTTCCGTATCCATACCCATGATTTTTCCTCTACGGCTTGACATGTCACCCATCACATCTCCCATAAATTCTTCAGGCACTTTTATCTCAATATTCAAAATAGGTTCAAGTAGGCAGGGCTGAGCTTCCATAAATGCCTGTCGGAAAGCTTGTTTACCTGCCATTTGAAATGCGATATCCTTAGAATCTACAGGATGTTGTTTCCCATCGTAGAAATCTGCCTTTAAATCAACAACAGAATAGCCAGCCAAGACACCGTCTGTACATGCCGCAGTTACACCTTTTTCTACAGAAGGAACAAATACTCGATCAACATTTTGTCCCACCAAAGAATGAACAAACTCTACTCCATCACCTCTTGGTTTACTTTCAATCCGCATCCAAACTTCTGCAAATTGACCTGCGCCACCACTTTGTTTTTTATGACGATACTTTGAGGACCCCGAACCTTTGATGGTCTCTCGATAGGGTATGCGAGGTTTAAATGTCTCAACATCAACATTAAATTTGCGTTTTAATCGATCAATCGAGACCTGCAGATGAAGCTCACCTTGACCTGAGAGTACTGTCTGGTGCAATTCAGGATCTACATTATATATAAAAGTTGAATCTTCTTCATGTATAGTTGCCAATCCAGTAGCTATCTTTTCTTCATCACCTTTTGTTTTTGATTTCAATCCTAGATGAATATTTGAACTAGGCAACTCAACAGAGGATAATTTAACCCTATTATTAGATCCTGTTAATGTGTTCCCAGTATGCGTATTTTTCAATTTTACTACAGCACCGATATCTCCGGCATTTAACTTTGAAACACTTGTTCGGTCTTTCCCATTCATTAAAAACATTTGACCAAACCGTTCTGTGGTACTTCGAGTTGTATTTTGAAGATCCGCTCCAGTTGATATTGAACCAGAATAAACTCTAAAAAATGAAAGCTCTCCTACATGTGCTTCACTAATGGTTTTGAAAATATGCACTACAGGTTCACCGCCATCTAACGCAACACTTACGTCCTCACCTGAGTTAGCATCTTCTGCTTGTATGCTTGAACGATCAACGGGTGATGATCCGTATTTTGATATAAAATCCATCAATCTTGCTGCTCCAATATTTTGAGTTGATGCTGTACAGAATAATGGAATAAAAACTTGATTTTGAATTGCATGATGTAATCCCTCTCTCATCTCTTCTTCAGTTAAACTACCCTCTTCAAAAAATTTCTCGAGCAGGGAATCATCTGATTCGGCCACATATTCAATTAACTCTCCATGCAAAGTCTTAATTCTATCTTTCCAATCTTCGGGTATATCACTTTCAGAATATTTCCCACTACCATCAGTAGTATATGTAATGAGCTCGCTTCTTAAAACATCAATAATTTGATTAAATCCAGGACCTGAATTAACTGGCAATTGCATAGGGAAAACATTGGCTCCAAAATGATCCTTCGCTTGCTGCAAGACCTTATCAAATTGAGTATGCTCTCTATCCAAACCATTAACAACTAATATTTTTGGTAATCCATAATTACTCGCATAATTCCATACTTGTTCAGTCCCAACTTCAACTCCATTTACTGCATGGACTACAACAACAGCTGCATCTACCACCGCCAAAGAAGATATCGTCTCACCAATAAAATCAAGATATCCTGGCGTATCAATTAAATTAAATTTTGTATCGTTCCACTCTAAATGGAGAGGAGATGAATGGATTGAAATTTGTCGGTCATGCTCATCTTGATGATAGTCAGAAACAGTACTACCCGACTCAATTGAACCTAGTCGATTAATCTCTCCACTTTTTGATAACATTGCTTCGGTAAGCATAGTTTTTCCTGATCCGCCATGACCAGCTATGGCAAAGTTGCGGATATCTTTAGCTGCGTAGTCTTTCATATTATACCTTTAAAATTATAACAATTCAGTTTTGTCTTACTACCTCGGATAAAAAAATAGTAGGCTGAATTGTAACGATTTAAATGGCTTTATATCAAGTAAATAAATATGAAAATGGGCTAAAACAGTCCTTGTTGTGAATTTGAAATGAATTCACGAAGGATAGGAGATAAATAAATATTTTTTAAATTTATTTTTGTGAATTCAATTGCCAGAATATTCAATCGCTGATCAATAGGCTTCCTTTTATTCAAAACAAGAAATGATTCATCATTAATTGAACACATACCTCCAATAAAATCACCTTTCCCATGAACAATATTAATCTCCATTTTTTCTGCTAATTGTTCAAAGAGATCTAAAATCTGTTCCTTTTTAATTTTCGTCTTAATAGTTATAAAAGGTCTTTCTTATTATTCTTATTTAAATAATCAACTAATTCCTTAATACTCTCGACTTTATTTTTTGGAATAATTAGAGTCGCATCTTCAGTATGAACTACAACCAAGTCACTAATACCCACTAAAGCAGTAAAGTGATTTTCAGATTGTACAAGATTTCTTTCCCCATTTAATACTATCCCATTGCCCCGAACTACATTATCCTCTTTTGTTTTGGGAGATAAATCATAAACAGAATTCCAAGATCCAACATCATTCCATTCAAATTCAGCTTTTATAACATAAATATCATCTGACTTTTCTAAAATACCATAATCGATGGATTCCGATTTTATATTTTTCCATATATTATCATAATCTTGTTTTATTTCAATTCTTTTTTCAATTCTTTTCAATTGCTCATTTAATTCAGGCATCAACAATGCTAGATGATCAAATAAAGATTTTACTTTCCAAACAAACATTCCACCATTCCATAGAAAATCACCACTTTTAAGAAATCGTTTCGCCAACTTTTCATGAGGTTTTTCTGCAAAAGTCTTGACATGAAATCCATTTAAGTGATTCTTTGCATTTTTCATATCATACTGAATATATCCATATCCAGTTGAAGGATAGGTTGGGTTTATTCCGATTGTAACTAATTTTTGATCTTTATTTGCTAATTGTATAGAAGAACGAATCGCCCTAGCAAATTTTTGAGCACCAACTACTAAATGATCTGCTGGAAAAATACCCATTACGGCATCTTTGTTAATATTCTTGATATGTAACGCCGCTAAGCCAATTGCAGGAGCAGTGTTTTTTCCTGATGGTTCTGTAATAATATTTTTTGATTTTACCCCTTTGATAGTTTTGCGTATCTGGGGTGCCAAATCTTCTCCAGTTATAATAATAATATCTTCGACACATTTTAATTTTTTCATCCGATTGATTGTGATTTGTAACATGGTCTCATTACCAAAAACATTTAATAGTTGTTTTGGTTTCGCTTTTCTGCTTGATGGCCAAAACCTTGTACCACGACCACCAGCCATTATTACTGCATACATAAAATTATTTCTCCCCTAATAAATCTATATTTCCTAAATCAATATCCCAATTAGCTCGAACTTTAAATGTGTCTGAATGGCTGTAAAACCACTCACTAGCCTTAAATGGAAAAACAGAACCATAATTATAAATACCATCTTTATTAATATCATTTATAACCATTAAAGAATAAGACCCTTCAGGTATTTTTTTAAACTCAAAATGATTATTAGAATTTACACTAGAACGGAAGATTTCTTTTTTATTTTTCAGACTTTGTAATTCAATCAACCCCAATTTTGAATCTAATTCAATAGAGCCTTTTAAACCTCCGTATCCTATTTTCTTCCCTGACTTTATATTTAGATATAATAATGAATCTTTGAAGGATTGCCCTTCTATTGGTATTAATTCAGAAGAAACAGTTATTAGTTCATAATCTTTTTTCTCGGCCCATCCATCAGAAGGTTTAAATAGTAAGGTAGTTGGATTAATCCATTCAAGTTTTGCTATAGTAGTATCTGAATCTGCAACTACCATAAATGAAGAATCTGAAAATTCCATAATCGGTTTTGAAAAAATAATTGGAAAATCTGGGCCTCCATCTTTATCTAATCTGATTGATGTTGATGATTTTGGCTTAAGAATTTCTAAATTAGATGTGTCTGTTTTAGTTACTGTTCTAAAACTTATTTTTGCATCCTCAAGTTCAACTTTTTCATTTATCAATACTTTATCTATCATAAATGCCGATTTGCCGATTGATAACGTATCTGGCGAAATTATCAGAAATTTCTTTTTATCATCTAAATCTTGTTTTAATTCAGGCATGATCACCTTTTGATCCGAATCAATCAGCTTTACCCCTTCAAAGACAGGTTCTTCCATTTCCCGATTGAAATTGATCCAACCCCATTTTCTTCCTACCCATTCTCCATATGTTAATTTTAACTGAGGTATCTCACGAATAGGACGAATCGATACTCCAGAAATTGCACTATCTCTTTTAATTGAATATATTTTTTGAGGACTTACACCATATGCCATTCGCTGAGGTACCAAAGCTGAGCCGGCTGCATTTCGATCTAAGCCTATTAGCACATAATCTCCAGGAGAAAGATATTTAAAACTGAAGAATCCTTGATCGTTAGCTTCAGATACATAAAGAGGTTCAGTTATAAATATAGAATCAATAAAGCCATTTGCTAGTTTCCATAGATGAGCAGCATACTTATCCTCACCATATATTTGCCCTTTTATCTCACCCTCGTCAATCACGTTTCCTGTACTAAATGCAATTTGAATAGATTGTTTTAATGCTACTTTTCGCTCATCTTTTAAATTTCGATTAATTGTAACCACATAGGTTTGATTAGATAATAATTCTTCGGGAAAAACAAGAGTAATCTCATCATCATTATATATAATTTCAACTGGTGGATCTAATAAAGGAGATATTTGAATTGCTGAGTTAATTGATTTCTCATCAATGTACTCTGAAAAAATTAATTTTACTTCACCACCTTTGAATCTGAGCGAACCTTCCTCTGGATCCGATGCAACTAACTCAGGAGGATCTTTATCTTCCGGACCACCTCTAGGAGGAGAGACTGCAGCACAGGAATAAATAATTAATGAGATACATAATATCCCAAAGAATTTCAAAAAATATTTGTTAATTGTTAGGTATTGCAAACTAAATTAATCTGATATAGGTGGTTCCAAATTTACAGGAATTTCTTTCTTAAATGTCATTTCAGTTTCCGTTACTTTTGTTGAGATACACCAAATATTGACACCAATCTTAGATGCTTCGAATAGTGCATTAGAAAAAGTAGGATCTCTATCCCACATAGGTGCAAAACTAATCGGGTCATCTCTTTGACAAACAAATAAAATACCTGTTTTAATTCCACTTTGCGTCAATTTTGCCAAAGCACCCACATGTCGAGTACCTCTTGATGTGATAGCATCAGGGAATTGTGCCAATCCGTTTTTAACGTAAGTCACAGATTTTACCTCTAAGTAAAATGTAGAATCTTCATAATCATTTAATAAAAAATCAAAGCGATGGTTCCCATAAGGTATTTCAGGCCTAATTATTTTATACTTTTTAAACATTGGTAAAATATTGTTTGTTATAGACTCCATAACAAATTGATTGGGCAACGTCGAAACCAATGATATAAGTTTCCCCTCAAAGCGAACCATAACAGTTGAATATTTCGTTTTTCTTTTAAGTAAGTTTGATGCGGGTCTTAAAAGAACTTCTACTCCTGGAATCAACAGTTCTTTTAACCGTCCGGGATCCGGCAGATGAGAACGGACTATTTTCCCATTAATATTAACCAAAGTAATAAATCGATTAGGACGCTCAATAAAACTGCCTGAGATTAATGGGCCTTTAATAGTCATTTGCCAGCTAAGAAATTAATATCAGAATCATAATCTTCTTAAGGATTATATGATTATAGAATAATATTTTGTTATATTAAATATTTATTATATTTTCTTTTGTAATATTAAATAATTACAAATATTATAATGAAAATTGATCATACAGACAAAGTTATATTAGAAGAACTTCAAGATAATGCTCGTATAACAAATTCTGAACTTTCGAAACGTGTCAAGCTATCTCCTTCAAGCACATTAGAGCGTGTAAAAAAACTTGAATCAAGTGGATTAATCGATAGGTATACTACTCTATTGAATTCAAAGAAAGCAGGCTATACCTGTATAACTTTTGTTGAAGTCAAATTAGCCAGGCATGGCGCAACTCCAGTCGATGATTTTTTTAAATCAATATCAGGAATTGAAGAAGTATTAGAATGCCATCACATTACTGGCGAAGGTGATTTTCTACTTAAAATAGCAACACGTGACATTCCTCATTATGATGAATTAATTTTACATGGACTTTCAGCGTTAGCTAATGTTCAGCATTTAAAAACATCCGTCGTGTTATCAACATTTAAGCACAAAACTCAATTGCCATTGTAATGCCATTAGTGCCATCATATATTGAAAAGTTAAAAAATTATGTTCCAGGGAAACCCATTGAAGAAGTCCAGCGAGATTTGGGCCTGGAGGATATTGATAAATTAGCTTCCAATGAAAATCCTATTGGTCCATCTCCCAAAGCACTGATAGAAATAGAAAAATCTCTAAAAAAACTTCATCGATATCCTGACGCTTCTGGATATAATCTAAGAAATAAGCTTGCTAAAGCATTTAATATAAAAATGGAGAATGTTATCCTAGGTGCTGGCAGCGAAGGTATTATGTCTACTATCATTCGAACTTTCTTAATGGGTAACGATGAATTGATATCTGCTAGTAATTCGTTTATCGGATTTCGCGTTTTAGCCAATGCATCAGGGAAAAAAGTCCATTGGGTCCCCATGAAAAATTATCGGTATGATCTAAAATCCATGTTAAATGAACTTAATAATCAGACAAAAATAATTTATATAGCGAACCCAGATAACCCAATGGGAACATATATCACAAAAGAGGAATTCGATGCATTCTACTCGGATATCCCAGAAAGAGTCTTAATCATTTTGGATGAAGCATATTTTGAATATGCACAATCAAAAAAAAACTATCCCGATTCTATGAACTATCGCTATGATAATGTTATTACTCTACGAACTTTCTCGAAAGCCTATGGACTTGCTGGTCTTAGGATTGGATATGGATTTGCACATGATAGGCTTATCAATAACTTAATGAAAGTTAAAGAGCCTTTTGAGCCATCGCTGATTGCAATGGTAGCAGGAATTGCCGCAATGGGTGATAAAGATTTTTTACATAAGACATTAATGTTAAATCGAGTTGGCTATGAATTTCTAGAGTCGAATTTTTCAAAACTTAATATTATAACAATTCCGTCCGTAACAAATTTTATTACAACAGTTTGGAAATCTCAAAAAAAGGCGAATTATATTACAGATGCACTTTTGCAAAAAGGAATTATTGTTAGAAACCTATCACCCTTTGGATGGGCTAATTGTATTCGAATATCTATTGGGACTGAAGAACAAAATAATAGACTAATCTCTGAATTAGAATCTATCGTTAATTTATGAGCTTATTATGAATAGTTTTAAAATAAACTCCTTTGATCATTGCGAACTTTATGTGAGTAACGCAAAGCAAGCAGCTCATTATTATCAATCAGCATTGGGGTTTCAACCAATTGCTTATCAAGGCCTCGAAACTGGAAATCGCAATAAAGTAAGCTATGTGATGAAGCAAAATCAAATTCGATTCGTATTAAGCTCTCCTCTTGTTCCTGGAACCGAAATTGGTCAACATATTGATAAGCATGGTGATGGAGTAAAAGATATCTCTTTTTCTGTAGATAATACTGAAAATGCATGGCGAGAAACCACAGATCGTGGAGCTGAAAGTGTATCCAAACCAAAAATGATTGAAGATGAAAAAGGTGAAGCAATTATCGCAACTATTAAAACCTATGGCGATACCACTCATACTTTTGTTGAGCGGGAAAAATACAATGGGGTATTTTTACCTGGATACCAAGTTATGGATGTACAAACTGTTGCAAATCCAACAGGTTTGGTTCATATCGATCATGTTGTTGGCAATCAACCAAATGGAGAAATGGAGCCAACTTGTAAGTTTTATGAAAAAGTTTTTGGGTGGCATCGATTTTGGAGTGTGGACGATAAAGATCTTTCTACTGAATTTTCATCTTTACGTTCAATAGTAATGGCAAATGAAAATGAAATAATAAAAATGCCCATTAATGAACCAGCAGAAGGGCTTAAAAAATCACAGATTCAGGAATTTGTTGAATTTTATGATGGCCCTGGCATTCAACACGTAGCGATGTCAACAAAAGATATAATTAGTACCGTAAAACAATTAAGATCTAATGGAGTTGAATTATTAAAGACGCCAAAAACATATTATGAAAAATTAAAAAACCGAATAGGGGATTTTGATGAAGATATTGATATCCTTGCTGAACTAGGAATATTGCTCGATTCCGATGAAAATGGATATATGCTTCAAATTTTTACTAAACCCATCCAAGATAGACCAACCCTTTTTTACGAAATCATTCAACGAAAGGGATCAAATAGTTTCGGTAAGGGAAACTTTAAAGCATTATTTGAATCGATTGAAAAAGAGCAAGCCCTACGTGGAAACCTATAAACTTTAAGAAAGTTATTATAAAATGAAATTATTGACATACATCAAAGATGAAAATGAACAACCCTTATTTGGATTCAAAGTAAATGATTTCATTGTAGATATTAGAAAAGGGGCAGAGTGGATCAACCAAGATCAAGGTAATGACAAATTCCTTACTATTCCCAATGACCTAAAAACTGCACTGGAAGAATGGAATCATTTTTTTCCTATTTTAAAAGAAATGCAAGAAACTGTTCAAAATGGTGATTTATCCAAATTTTCACATGCTGAGTCAGATTTGAAAATATTGCCTCCAATTATCAACCCTCCTTCTTTTCGAGACTTTTATGCTTTCGAGCAGCACGTTCGTGCAGCGAGAAAACTAAGAGGATTAGAAATGCATCCTGATTGGTTTAAAATTGCTATTTTCTATTTTTCTAATCCAAATTGTTGCTATGGGCATGGTCAAGAAATCCCTTACCCTTCAAATACAACTGAATTAGACTTTGAACTTGAGTTTGCTATTATTATTGGCGATGGAGGTTCAAATATCAAAGCTAACGATGCTGCAGAAGTAATTGCTGGATATACAATACTTAATGATTGGTCTTCTCGAAATTTACAACGCGAAGAGATGCCATTAAGTTTAGGTCCTGCAAAAGGAAAAGATTTTGCTTCAAGTTTTGGTCCATATATGGTTACCCCTGATGAACTAGAAGATGCTTGGGATAATAATGGAAAATTAGATTTAAGGATGACCTGCCATGTAAATGGAAAACTAATTTCTGATGGAAATACAAATGATCTTTATCACTCATTTGGCAATATGATNGAACGNGCNAGNATGAATACTAAGNTAATGCCNGGNGAATATATNGGNTCAGGNACAGTNGGTACNGGTTGNATTTTAGAACTNCGTCCNGAGAATACTGGNGGATGGNTTCAAAAAGGNGANACNGTTACANTAGAAGTAGAACGTTTGGGAAAATTAGAGAACACAATCGTATAATCTATTATGCCTTTTTACCTAAAACGCGGTCAAATTCCAAATAAACGCCATANTCAATTCCGTGATGCTAATGGAAACCTTTATTGGGAAGAACTTATCAGCAGACATGGATTCAGTCATATTTATTCAAATATATATCATCTGTCTTCTCCAACTGCAATAAAAAAAGTAGGGGAACTTTCAGCTATAANGATTGAACCATGGGACCATGAACATCGACATCATCATATTCAAACTTCTAAACTTAAATCTAATGGAGATGCTATTTCATCCCGAGTACCCCTTTTTTATAATTCAGATATTATTATTTCTAAAGCTTCTGCTTCAAAACCTATGGAGACACTTTACCGGAATGGACACTACGATGAATGTATTTTTATTCATGAGGGGCAAGGTATTCTTAAAACTAATTTTGGGTCTCTTCATTTAAGCTTTGGAGATTACGCAGTGATACCTAGAGGAGTTATTTGGCAATTGGATATAAAAGAATCTATGGAAATGCTTATCATTGAAACTAGAGGTGCTATACAAACTCCAACAAGATATAGAAATGAATTGGGACAGTTGTTAGAGCACTCGCCTTTTTCTGAAAGAGATTTTAAAACACCTGATCTGGAGCCAGCTATTTCCAAGGGTCCAATTGATGTGCAAGTCCGATTAGAAAAAGGACTTCAATATTATGAATATCAAAATCATCCATTTGATATTGTTGGTTGGGACGGTTATTATTTCCCATGGGTATTTAATGTGAATGATTTTATGCCAATTACTGGCAAAATACACCAGCCTCCACCCGTTCATCAAGTATTTGAAACTCAAGGTGCAGTGATTTGTAATTTTGTTCCAAGGCTATTTGACTATCATGACCAATCTATCCCCGCTCCNTATGCACATAGCAATGTGGATTCAGATGAGATTTTATATTANGTGTCTGGTAATTTTATGAGTCGAAAAGGAATGGAAGAAGGATCAATTACTTTTCATCCATCAGGCNTACCTCATGGACCCCAGCCTGGAAAGATTGAAGAATCAATCGGAGCAAAAGAAACAAATGAAATTGCAGTTATGGTTGACACATTCAATCCGTTAAAAATGACTGTCAATTGTTCTGATATTGATGATGAGAGCTATCCACTTTCATGGTTAGATAATCAATGATCATTGATCCAACTGAGCAGTCACTAAAAGAAAATCATAAAATAATGATCGGGTCAATTNTACCTCGACCCATTGCATTTGTTTCTACGAAATCAAATGATGGCATNTTAAACCTAGCACCTTTTTCTTACTTTAACGGAGTTTGCTCAAATCCACCAACAATAATGTTTGCACCGGCTCGACGTGGTTATGATGGATTAACAAAGGACACATTAAATAATATTCAAGATACTAAAGAATTTGTCGTTAATTTAGTTTCAGAAGAAATTTCAGAACCTATGGTNGCCTGTGCAACTGATTATGATAAAGAANTTGATGAATTTGAAATATCNGGATTAACACCTATTGATTGCGTGAAAGTCAAACCNCCGCGAGTNAAAGAATCAAAGGTCAGTTTTGAATGCAGTTTGAATACCGTTGTTGAAATTGGGNGAGCTGAAGCTGGTGCAGGGTTTATTGTTATTGGGACTATTGTAATGTTCCACATTGATGATATGGTTTATAAAGATGGTCATATTGACCTAGAAGTATTAAACCCTATTGGTCGCTTAGCTGGCAATGCTTACACTCGCATTATCGATACCTTTGATATAGTTCGTCAAGTTAAGCCCAAATAGTTTAAGTCCATTATTATATGTCTTCTGATCTAGAGAAGCGAATTTATCAAGCCCAATGCATTGGTAACGTAGAGCCAATTGAGCATATGGTTCCTTATCCTAATCTTAGATCATTAGTGGATGGACAAAATATAAAATATGGGCAGAAAATGGTCTATGCTGATCTAGGTCTAACTTCTGATAAAGTATATAGATTAGCACAACAAACTGCTAATTGGCTTATACATAAAGGAGTTAAGCCCAAAGAGCGTATTCTTATCGATAAACTTCCATTCCCACAAACTGAAATTTTAGCATTTGGGATTTGGACATTAGGAGCATCTATGGTAATCACAGGAGATGGGGATCTAGTTAGAGCTGAAAAAAAGGTGTCTCCAGCTAAAATAATTAATTTGGAAACAGATTATTTTGAAAAAATAAAATCATTTCCTGANAATTATGATCCAACATTCAAACCTTTACTAAACCATGAAGCTATGATTTTCTGGGATAANGGCATAGGGATTAGACTTAGTCACTACAATTTGTTGGTAAATGCTAATGGCATTCAACATGCTATAGATCTTTTTGAGAATCAAACATATCATATTAACCTTGAACCTAATTCTACTGCATGGGTAATTCTCCAAGCCATGCTCCCACTATATACAGGTGCNCCATTAACTTCANTAAANCCAGATATGAGTATTGGNATCAATAATGAAGATTACCAAATTTGTTTTGAATGGGACCAATTAGAGGATACATCACCACCTAGTTTATATGTATGTAATGAGAATACAGCATTCTTATCAATAAATAAATCTCCGATACACTTGACCGCATTTGATAGTAATACTAATCCAAAAAAAATTTCAGGCCACTCAGTTATGATGGGTTATTTAGATGAAGATTTGAATGAAAAAGCCTTCCTAAAAGACTCTTTAAAAATAATAAAATATTAATCGGTCTTTTCAATCACTGTATCTTTGAATTCAACCTGTAATTTATAAAGTTCACGTTTTGTGGTATTGATTTCTGATTTATAATTTGGATCATTATAAATATTATTTATTTCATTTGGATCATTTTTCAAATCATAAAATTCCCATGCATCGATATCATCATAAAAGTGAATGAGCTTATAGCGATCTGTTCGAATACCGTAATGTTTTTTTACAAAATGCCACCCATGAGGAAATTCGAAATAATGATAATACATTGATTCACGCCATTTACTTTGTTTCTTACCACTTACCAGATTCCTCATTGAATACCCTTGCATAGATTTAGGTACTTTGATACCTGCATAATCAAGAAATGTAGGAGCAAAATCAAGATTAAGAACTATTTCATCTAATTCTTGTTGTCCTTTTATTTCTTTTGGATATCGCATTAATAAGGGCATACTTAAAGACTCTTCATACATAAATCGTTTATCAAACCAACCATGCTCTCCTAAATAAAAACCTTGATCAGAGGTATAAACAATAATCGTATTATCAGCCAGTCCATTATTATCTAAATAGTCTAATATTTTACCAACACTTTCATCCACTGAAAGAATCGTCCCTAAATAGTCCTCCATGTAACGTTGAAATTTCCACTCAAGCAATTCATTTCCTTTAAGATTAGATTCGCGATAATCTGCACTAATAGAATCATAATAAGCTTCCCATATATATCTCTGATCAATATTCATCCACTCTCGGTATGAATCCCTAATTATTCCAGAGGCTTTCCCGCTTCCTCCAGTTCCAGTTTCTTTATCGATATCTTCTGGGCGTAATTTCATATCCCATGTCAAAAACATATTGTCAATACGCATATCAGAATCAGTTGCAGCAGATGAACGCGAAGAATAATCATCATAAAAAGTCTCTGGGATTGGAAATGTTTTCCCCTTAAATGCACCAAGGTTTTTTAAATTCGGCATCCAGTTTCTATGCGGCGCCTTATGATGCATCAGCATAGCAAAAGGTTTATCTTGGTCTCGATTATCTAGTGTTTTAATAGCTAGATCAGTTATTACATCTGTGACATAACCCAGAATGTTTTTTTCACCAGATTCATCTACTATTAAAGGATTATAATATTCCCCCTGGCCTTTTAGAACTTTCCAATTATCAAATCCAGTGGGCTCACTTTTTAGATGCCATTTGCCAATCATTGATGTTTCATATCCTGCTTCTTGCAACAATTTCGGGAAAGTTTCTTGGTCGCCATCAAAGACCTGATTATTATCTAAAACCCCATTTAAATGACTGTACTTTCCTGTTAATAATACTGCTCGACTGGGAGCGCAAATGGAATTGGTTACGAAACTATTATTGAATTGGACACCTTCATTTGCAATTCTATCAATATTTGGTGTTGAAATGAGCTTACTACCATAAGCACTAATTGCTGCCTCAGAGTGATCGTCACTCATAATAAAAATTATATTAGGACGTTTTGCTAACTTTGATTCGCATGATATAAAAACAGTACAACATAATATTAAAGAAAAATAAATAATTGATCTCATATTTTACCCATTATTAATTAATAACAATCTCATCAACAAATAACCATCCTCTATTTCCTGATCCAGGATGCCATTCCGGACAAATACCTATATTTTTTGCGTTCACTTTAACAAATCGAGCTTCACGTTGAGAAAAAGTACTAACATAATCTTTTACCTTATAGGACGGATCTGCTATGGTTTCTTCTTTAAACTTTTTTATTGAAAAAAAATCATTCCCGTCCTTTGATAGCTGAAAATGAACTTCTGTTGGGAGAAATATCCAAGCAGAATGTTTCTGTAAGAAACTACAACTGATTTCATTAATAGGCGTTAAGGCTCCTAGATCAATTGTCGCTTCAAAATTGACACCATGGTATCCTTGCCAATGATTATCTCTATGATTTAGAGTCCCACGTCTTCCGTCACCTAATCCTGCATTATATTGAGAGCTGTACTCGTTTGTAAGTGTTATTTCTTTATCAATACCTAAATGGGAAATATTTAATTCTGACAATGATCTTTCTGGATCAAGTCTCCCGATTGGTCGTACATCAGTCCCTTCAATTCCTCTAAGTTTATCTCCAAACTTATCTCTCGCTTTATGACCGATAATTTCAAGATTTGCAACAATATCTGGGTGTTTTGATGAAATATCCTTGGATTCACTTATATCATTATTAAGATCATATAATTCTAAAGAACTTTTTCCTGTTGCATATTTACCTAGGACACCTTGATATACTGCAGGATAACCATTACTTCCAGGCATAACCCCTTCATACGATCGATAAGTGTGAGGGAACACTAACTTCATTTTTCCCTTTCTAACTGCAATTAGTTCTCCTCCATAATAATAGTAATAATCCTCACGGACAGGAGAATTAATATTGCCTTCGAGGATTTTATTCACACTAATTCCATCAATTGGATTTTTTGGTAAAGGAGCTCCAGTTATTTCAGAAATAGTTGGCAAAATATCAATAGTTGCGGCTAATTGATCAGTGACAATTCCTGCTGGTATTTTCCCTGGCCACCACATAATACAAGGCACTCTAGAGCCGCCTTCCCACATTGTTCCCTTGCCTTCCCTTAAAGGCAATGCTGAACCTGCATGCAATCCATAATTAAGCCAGGGGCCATTATCACTTGTAAATATAATTAATGTGTTTTTGTCTAAATCATACTTGGAAAGTGTATTTAATATTTCGCCTACTGACCAATCAATCTCCATTATAACATCGCCATACATACCTTGCTTACTTTTACCCCTAAATTGCTCTGATACTCCAAGCGGCACATGAGGCATGGAATGTGGAAGGTAAAGGAAAAAAGGTTTATCCTTATTTTTGGTTATAAAATCAATGGCTCGTTTGGTGTAACGTTTAGTCAATTTATCTTGATCTGCTAATTCACGAATTTCTTCAATTTTATTATTACCTTCCAAAAGAGGTAACTGGGGATAAAAATTTTTCCGGTGACCTGTGCCCGCAACAGGAGTGCCATCATAATCTACAGGCCACATATCATTAGAATAAGGAATACCCATATATTCATCAAAGCCTTGTTGCAGTGGTAAAAACTTTTTATGGTGGCCCAAATGCCATTTCCCAAATATACCTGTAGCATAGCCTATTGACTTAAGGATTTCAGCAATGGTAGTCTCATCTGGATTAAGACCAACACGTGCGGTATGATTGTACGCACCACGAACACCAATACGTTGCGAATAAGCTCCTGTTAAAAGTGATGCTCTAGACGCACTACACACTGCCTGTGAAACTTGAAAGTCGGTAAATCTTATGCCTTCATTTGCAAGGCGATCTATATTAGGCGTTTCAAACCCAACTGCACCATAACTTCCTAAATCCGAATAACCTTGATCATCTGTAAATATAATTACAATGTTGGGAGGTTGATTTTTGAGGTTCCTGCATGACATTATGAGGAAAGAAACAACAGTGATAAATAAAAATATTATAATAACTTTATTTTTCATTCTCTTTCCTTCTTGCAGCACGATGCATCTTAGCATCTTCTAATATTTTTTGTGCCATTTCCTCTGCAACTCTAGAGTCTATTTTTTTTGTATTGCTACGTTTTGATCTATTTTTGTTGAATATCAATGAGAAATAAATCACCACAACTAATAATAAACCAAGAAATAATTGACTAGAGTATATCCAATCAATACTCATTGAAGATTTTTTTCTATATAAACAAGCATACGCTTTTGCATGCTTAGCCACCCTAAGCGGGTTTCAATATTAATATAACGGACATTATTATCTATAGCTGCCCATGAAAGCGATCCATTATCTTTTTTAGGCGAATTTTCTTGCAACACGACATTAAAGGGTGACTTAGCTAGTAATTCAAAATCTTCACGATTGGTGCACAAATAAAAGTCTCGGGGATTTTGATCTTTCTTAATTGAAATTGAATCACTAATTGCGACTTCTT
>NZWI01000046.1 GCA_002701875.1 Fidelibacterota bacterium | reverse complement strand
TAATTTTTTCGCCCAATGGTACTCCTAGGTCTTATTTTCTTTTACTTTCGTCTCTTTTGATTTTTTTAATTTCTTTTGATTTTTTTTGTCAGATTTTTTGGGTTCTTTTTCATTAGGTTTCTTTTTTGCATAATCAGTGAGGTAAAATCCACTTCCTTTAAAAATGAGGCCTGATCCACCACTCACCAAACGACGAACTTTATTGTTACATTTAGGACATTTACTTAATGGTTTATCTGACATATTTTGGAAAAATTCAAATATGTCTTTACATGATTCACATTTATAGTCATATGTAGGCATAATTGATATAATTCCTTATAAATCAGATATACAATTTAAAAAATTGTGTTTTAAAGTCTTTAGTAATAATACCAAAGTGTACAAATAATTATNATTTTTGAAACTTCTCCGTCAATTTATCCATAACATGAGGAGTTACAAATTTGGAAACATCACCATTAAGTCTAGCAACATCTTTTACAACTGAAGAATTTAAATGTATATAGTGCTCTGAGGTCACCATCAACAGCGTTGATACTTCATCATTAAGGTGGTGATTCATTGTTGCCATTTGGAATTCAAATTCAAAATCTGATACATGCCTCAATCCACGTATGAGCGCAATTGCTTTATGATCACGAGCAAAATCAGCTATTAATCCANTGGTAGAATGGGCTTTAACATTAGGAATATTCTTGGTGGATTCAAGTATTAATTCAATTCTTTCCTCAGCTGTAAATAATGGATTTTTTTCAGAATTTATTGCTACAGCAAAAATAATTTGATCAAAGAGTTTAGAAGCGCGTTCTGCAATATCAATATGACCTCTATGAATAGGATCAAATGTACCAGGATAGACAACGATTCTCATTAATTATTTTCCCAGAATGTTAATTGCGAATCTCCATAATCCTTGACTCTTGTTGGTGGGATTGAGAATTCACGAGGTGAAGATTCAAGAATAAAAACTCCAGACGATCTTAAAGAACTAATTACTTTTGGAATTAATTCATCTAATAATTCATAATTATAAGGGGGATCAGCAAAAATTATATCATATGATCCAGGAGGGTCAAGAAAACGCAATACATCCTGTTTAACAAAAANTAAATTTACATTATCAAAACCTGTGCTATTTATTTTTAATAATGAATTTACTCTCAAGCTAGATTCAACAAATGTAACNTCTTTTGCGCCTCTACTTGCAGCTTCAAAACCAATTACCCCTGATCCCGCATATAGATCTAATACTGTTTTNCCTGAAATATTATGTAAAATATCAAATAAACTTTTTCTAACTATAGATGTAGTTGGACGATAAGGCAAATTTTTTACCGTTTTAATTCGGCGTCCTTTATATTGACCAGCATGTATTTGCATAAGCTAATTCTTATTTTAAGAATCAGGCTGATCGTATATGGCTATATAATAAACTGCACTCTGATCCGAGCCATCAATCTGTTTATTGTACACAAACTTTTCTAAAGAAGCATTAGATCCATTGATTGATAAATATTTTAACATTTTTTTGATATTGTCATCATCTTGAATACGAATTATCACAGGAACTTTTCGACTTGTCGGACTATCAATAGTATCTAAAANCTTAATAAAAGAATCATCGAAGTCATTAACAAAGGACTCTAGATTAGATATCGAGATATTTGAATAGGAGCTCTTAGAAATATCTGTTTGTTTATAGTTTACTAAAAAACCGTGCTTAAATTGATCTTCACCAGTTACTTGGCGTAATGAATAATTGAGGATATCGCCAATAGAATCAACAGGTATAGCTTGCGTTTTAGGGCCAACAAATTCAATATTTAATCTACCACTACTAACAGAAAGCATGAGTAGATTTTGCGCTTGAGTTAATGAGAAAGAATTAACAATACTGGCAATCAAACTTTGAGATCTAAGCAAATGAGTTGGAGGTTGAATGTNTATAGCAATATCTTTATTANCAGCTTCTATTTTTGATGTATTTTTTTCAACACTTACATCTTCAAGTTCNTCTATTGAAGAATCAAAATAAGATAAAGCACTATCAGAAAGATTATTAACTATTTGGATACTTTTAATTTGTATTGAAGTAAGCAAGTTATCGAAAAGTTCTGGTTTTTTATTAAATGTTAACACAGAACCAATCACTGAAAAGAAAAATAGATATAAAAAGAATTGTAGAAATTTACGATCCTTCATTTGAACCTTAGGTCTCTTTGTTGATTGCTCAATGTCTGCCTGGGGNTTTTTAGGTGGATCTAANACCTTTGCTTTATCATATTGATATTCTTGGAGACCGGGCTGATCAAAAAAGTTGATCGCCACTCCATCAATAGTTCCTTTAATAAGAGCAGTTAAAACAAGAAGACTTTTTTCATTTACATCCTTTGGAATTATGTTGGCTTCAACATCAACCCCACTAAGTGCTTCTAATTGCTTAATCCTTAAATCATCAAAATGCTGTTTTCTTCTATAAGAAAGTTTGCCTGCACTTATCAACATACCTTTAAAAGCATCTTTTGCTGATGAAGAGCCGTTAAAACAATCTATTTTCCATTCATTTTTGTAAAATCGTGCAAANCCACTTTGAAAAATATTTTTTGTATAACTATAGTAGTTATATCCATTTTTATCAACATTAAATACAGTATTTCCAATATTAGGATTTAAACCAAAGAACACACTGGATTCAGTACCCATCCAGGTAGTCTCAGCTCCAACTTCTTGTATTGCTAATTTTAGTGGTTCTCTAAATGTTGTAGGAACACGTATAGCATAAACACAATTAGATTTTTCACTAAAAGCGCGGCCAAAATATTCAACAGATTCAACTATAGGCCAACGTTGATCAATAGTCCATTTTGCGAACTCCCAACCATCATTTTCTGTCATATCTTTATCCATTGATACTAGTGCCGTATTNCAATAACTATCAGGAACAGAAACATATACTCTCTCGCCTTCAAAAGAAATATTTTCCCTAATCAGCTGCAGAGTTCCATTAATATCTGATACGATTTCATTTACAGTTCTATTGGAATCTGTGATTGACTTTTGCAAAGGCTTATAGGCAATATTGCTGAGAAGATGCTTCCCANCATTATCTGTCCATTGAGCACAGAACAAATGACTATCGGATATACAAAGATAAATCACTTATCTAAAATCACCTATCCCAACTTTTCGAACCATCATTAATGAAACCATGGTTATTAGCCTTAAATGCAAAAACTGTATAGCGCCTTCTTACAATAGTCTCTTCAATTGGGCTATCTACTCTGACTGTATTACCTTCATCTTTCAAAGAAATAAGGTAAGGTTTTTCTGAAACTGGGCAAAAATACATTGAAGAATCAGGCATATAAGAATCATAATAATTAACTAATTCAACCCGTTGACTTGAAACCTGATCCAAGAGAGCTACAAAATTTGTATCAGATAGGAATTTCTCTAATCTCTTCTTTTGAATATATGTTGTATCATTCCTGGAAAGCTCTTCAGAAAACATCACGATTGTAGCAGTTGTATCACTAATAGTATCACGTCGAGTTTTTGGGAAACCAAATGTTGTATCAAATTCAATACCATATCCTTTTGGAACATTTACATTAAAAGTTTTGTTATTCAATGTAATAGATTGCTCTCCAAGATATGTAGAGTCTCCTGTTAATGAATCGCGTACTGAATTCACAACTGTGACAGCCCAAAGGCCATCTGGATTATAGTCGCCCATAACAGATTTGTAAAAGTTTTGCACATCATACATGTTTTCCATGTAAAAGTGACTTTTATCTTCAAAAAATTCTTCTTCATCCCAAATAGCTCTAGGTACATATATACTAATTATCATGAACAAAAAAGCAATTACAATAGATAACTCAAGGTAATCTGAATATCGTTTTCGCTTCTCTGATAAATCTGAGACTTTATGTTCAGTCATTAAATAATCCTCAATTGGTCTATTTCTTGTAATTATTAACCAAGAATATAAATATTAATATAGCACTTCATTCTTCCACTACTAGAAGGACTGATATTAACACTTTTTATAATTTGATTCTTAATATTTTCGATTTTACATATAAAACTATCATTGAAATATTATTCTAAATCGATTCTCGTAAATTTTGGATCTGATTTTCCATTCAAATTAGATAATTCTTCTAATAATTTTTTTTGCTTACTGGATAATGATTTTGGTGTTTCTAACTGCACTCTAACTAACTGGTTACCTCTAGAAGATCCTCTTACTCTAGGAAATCCTTTTCCCTTCATTCTTAATATTTGTCCAGATTGAATACCTGCTGGCACTTTTAATTTTGCTTTACCCTCTAATGTTGGTACTTCTAATAATATACCAAGCGCAGCTTGATCAAACTGTATTATTACCTCAGTAAAAACATCATCTCCATTGCGAGTAAAAAAGGGGTGTGTATTTTCTTCAAAGAAAATGATTAAATCTCCAGACTGATATCCTTTAGGGCCTTTATTACCCTGTTGATTTAATGTCATATAATTACCATCTGCAACACCTGGTGGAACTTTAACTTTTATTGCTACTGATTTACGTTGGATACCATTACCTCCACAGCTTCGACACGGGTTTTCAATAACTTCTCCAGTAGCGTTACACACAGGGCATTCGCGAACAGTAACAGATTGACCAAAGAACGATTGAGTCATCTGTTTAATTTGACCTGATCCATTACATTGAAGACAAGACTTTGGCATGGTACCTTGCTGAGCACCATTACCACTACAAGTATCGCAAGTCTCATTGCGTTTAATCTTGATAGTCTTTTCGGTTCCAATAACTATATCTGAGTAATCAAGCTTAAGGTTTACTTTTAGATCTCGTGCTTTTTTAATATGCCTACTTCGTCCGGATCCGCCAAAGATTCCACCAAATGGATCAAAATCTCCACCAAAAATATCACCGAAGCTACTAAAAATGTCTTCCATAGACATTCCACCTTGGAATCCACCAGCTCCTGGAGCATCACCTATTCCCACACCAGCATGTCCAAATTGATCATATTGCTGTCTCTTTCTATCATCTGAGAGTACAGCGTAAGCTTCTGCGGCCTCTTTGAACTTCTTTTCAGCTTCTTGATCTCCAGGATTTTTGTCTGGATGGTATTTCATAGCAATTTTACGATATAATTTTTTAATATCATTTTGTGAAGCATTTTTGTCCACACCAATTATTTCATATAAGTCTCTCATGACGGCGTCTGATTAACTACTACTTTTGCATGACGCATTACACGATCCTTATACCTATATCCTTTTTCAAATACCTCAAGAATTGTATTCTCTTCCTTTCCATCTTCATTTCGCATCATTAAAGCATCATGAAGTTCTGGGTCTACAACATCACCTACTTCAGTAAATTGAACTACACCTAGCTCTTCAAATTGTTTATTGATTTTATTTATTATTAAATCAATTCCTTCACTTATTTTGCTCACATCCGAAGATTTTATATCCGAAAACGCTTCTTTCAACCTATCAAGATCATCAAGTATAGATAAAAAATCTTTGATTACATTTTCGCCATCATATTTTAGCAGGTCAATAATTTCTTGGGATTTTCTACGTCTATAGTTATCGAATTCAGCTTTCAAGCGCATATATTTATCATCTTGTTGAGATAACTCACCCTTCAAAGACTTTATTTCATCTTTTAATTTTTCGGTGGGTGTTTTTTTTGGAGATTTTTTTGTGACTGTTGTTTTAGATGGCATTATTTATGATCTCCGCAAATTTATTTAAAATATTTTGAATAGTTAAATAAGGGATTCGTTTTGGACCTATAACTCCTATTCTGCCCTTCACAATTCCTTGATTGAAAGAACTTGTCACAATTGAACAATCTCTTAAAATATTATCTCTATTTTCTGAACCAATTAATGTTTCATCGACTTCATTAGAAAAATTTTCATTGAAATAATGTGCAAGATAGGATTTATCCAAAGCTGGTAAAATTTTCTGATATTGTGAAATATTTTGGAATTCTGGATATTTAAGTAATACATTAGATGGAGAAGTGTAAATATTGCTATTATTATCGATACTAAAGAAATTAAATCGATCATTAATCAAAATTTGCACCAATTCATGTTCATATATTTCAGCATCGGTCAGTCGTCTAATAATTGTTGTTTGTATATCTTGTAGTGTACAGCCAATCAAATTTTCTTTTAGCACAGAAACAATTTTGTGTATTAACTGATTGTTAACATCTACGTTAAGATTTAAGACAATAGATTTAATGTATCCCGTGTCCATTGCAAGCACAACCATAACTCGATTATCCTGAATTGATAATAGCTCAATATCTGTTAAAATACTATTTTGATATCCAGAAATTGTTACAACACCAAACATTTTACTTACTTTCGATAGCATAATTGCTGTTGCATTGAGTAATTCGTCAACATTATTGTTTATTGTTTGTAATTCATATTCAATAGTTGTCGATAGTTCTTTATCTAGCTTTTCAGATAAATTAGAATTATTAACATAATAACGATAACCTATATCGGTAGGTATTCGTCCTCCAGATTTATGCAATTGAGTTAAATATCCTTTTTCTTCCAATAATGCCATGGTATTTCGAATTGTAGCGCTAGAAATTTTATAATGATAAGAATTTTTGATTAACTGTGAGGAGACAGGAATACATTTATCTATATAGGACTCTACTACGGCTAATAGGATAGCTGATTCTCTGTCATTTAATTTTTGTTTATTTTGCATTTTCATAATATAAAATTAGGAGGCATTAGATTTGACTATCAATAAAGTAGTTATTATATACTATTATTTTAAAAATTTTGATACAGCTCTGCTGCCACCAATAATACTTACAAAAAAACTAATACCACCCAATAGTAAAATTAATAATTTTATATCATATTCGATTTTTACTGAAAATAAACTAATAATGATATCATTACCAAATATCAATCCACCAACTAATAATGCACTCGCCAAAATTGTACCAATAAACCCATGCAATATACCCTCAATGATAAAAGGTGCTTTAATAAATGCGCGAGTAGCCCCAATAAGTTGCAAAGATTCAATTAATTTCTCTCTTGAGTAAATAGTTAATCGCACAGTATTAGAAATAGTAAAAATAGTTATAAAAATCACTGTAACTAATATTAATGACATGATCCTAATAAATTTTTGGTAATAAGATTCAATTTGAAAAATTATTCTCCCTTGATAATTTACTTCATCAACCTCAACATAGCTTTTCAACTTATTGATAATTGGGTTAATGTTAATTTTATTAATATCATCTTTAACAATATTGACTACACAACTTACAGGAAGTGGATTATATCCCACTAAATTCATAATGTCTTCACCAAATTGGGATTTAAATATTTTTTCTGCATCATTTTTTGTAATTAACGTGGTAGATCTAACACCCTTAATTTGATTAAAGGAGGCTACTACTTCTTCAACCTTTTGAATTGGAACATTGTCTTTGAAAAACACTTCAATTTTGTATTTATCTCTTAAATACTCAATTACTTTATTTGTATTCTGACTTATTATTACAAGCGAACCTGCAATAACTAAAGTGAGAAAGATTGAAAAAATAGCTGAAAACGAGGTTAATTTATTTCGCCATAAATTTTTTATTCCCTCAGATAATAGAAAAATAAACTTGTCCATTATGACCTTCTTACGGTCCCATCTTGTATTTCAATAATTCGATGCCCACGTCCTTTAATTAAGTTATAGTTATGAGAGGCCATTAAAATTGCTGTTCCTTCTTTATTGACTTCCTCTAATAATTTTATTAATTCAAAGGATGTAACCGGGTCAAGGTTTCCAGTAGGCTCGTCAGCTAAAATAATATCTGGACCTTTTATCATTGCACGAGCAACACAAGCGCGTTGCTGCTCACCACCCGATAATTCATTGGGGAAATGATCTTCTTTACCATCAAGACCTACTTCCTCTAAAGCTTCAGCAACAAGATCAACTATCTCCTCCTTATCGTATCCAATTACATGTAGAGGGAGAGCTATATTATTAAACAAATTTCGATCATCTAGTAAATGATAATCTTGGAAAATCATACCAACTTTTCTTCTCAATAATGCAATTCTTTTTTGTTTGATATTAGTCGAATCATATTCATCTATTACTACATTTCCTACTTGAGGTAATAAATCCATATAGATTAAACGTAATAATGTCGTTTTACCTGATCCAGTTGGACCAATTAGAAATGCATATTCATCATCATCAATTGACATGTTAATATTGGATACTCCACCGCCTTTTTCATAGGTATATGATACGTTATTAAGGTGAATCATAGTTGCAATCTAATCTCTTTCATCCATGCTTAAAATAAAAGATAGATAAAAAGTAAATACCCTAATAACAATATGGCTGAATAGGTTCTATGAATTGGTTGAGGTAATTTTGCAATGACTATAATTGCTAAACCAAATAAAACCATGACAGGTAATTCAAAATTCAATATCTCTTTTGGAGAATCTAGAGGAGCAATTAGTGATGTAATTCCCAATACAGAAAGAATATTAAATATATTCGATCCAACAATATTACCAACTGAAATAGCACTTTCCTTTCTAAAAGCAGCCATGGCTGAAGTAGCTAATTCAGGTAAGGATGTACCCAAAGCCACAATACTCATTCCAATCACAATTTCCGATACACCAATATAACGAGCTAAATAAATCGCTCCATCAACAAACAAATTAGCGCCAAATGCAAGTGACAGAATACCTGCAATGATATATGTAATAGCTTTAACTAATGAATATTCTAAATGATCTTGGGGTTCATATTCATCATTTAAAGGGTTATGGATACAAATAATTATATAAAAAACTAAACCTATAAATAAGAATAGACCTTCAAAACGACTTAATCTTCCATCAAGCACAAAAAGAATAAATAATAAACAAGCAAATAGATAAATCCACAAATCTCTTTTTATTGGGAAATAATTGATAGTTATTGGAAAAATAAGCGCACTCAAAGCCAAAGCTAATCCAATATTTGCAATATTTGATCCTACAGCATTACCTATTGCCAACGTTGAGCTATTTTCTAGAGCTGCTATGATACTTACAACTAATTCTGGCATTGATGTACCAAAGGCTACAACTGTTAGTCCAACAACTAAAGTTGATATACCAAACCTTTTTGCAACACTAACACCACCTTTTACGATCCATTCTGCACCGAAGTAAAGAAGAGTAGAGCCTATTAGAAGTGAAAAAATGCTATTAAGCATAACTATAAATACAATTTATGTTCATTAATATATTCCCATATTTGCTGCGTAACCATATATCTGATAGTTTTACCTTCAATCCAACGTCTCCTGATTTCTGTTGAAGAAACTTCAATTCGGGGAATATTAGCAAATTGAATTTTTGCTAATATTTTATTGTCAATATCACTAGGTCTAAATCCTGGTCTAATAGCAACAATAATTTGACATTCATCAAGAATTTGTTCTGAATTACGCCAAGAATGAAATGTTTTTAAAGAATCACTACCTATTAAATAAAATAATTTTTTTGAATCAGTTCCTGTTTTTTTCTTATAATCAATAATTGTATCTATTGAATAAGAAACTCCCCCTCGATCTATTTCTATTTCAGACATCACAAAATTAGGATTTTCTTTAATTGCAATTTTGACCATTTTTTTACGTAAATCAACTGAAGATACCGCAGATCGATCCTTATGCGGTGATTTATATGCTGGGACAAATACAATCTGATCAAAATGTTCAGCTTCATATATTGTTTGCGCCAAAATTAAGTGACCAAGATGAGGAGGGTCAAATGTTCCTCCAAATAAACAAATTTTCACTCTATTCTAACTCAATTCTATCTAAAACACGTTTTTGGATAAACCATTCGTCTACTAGATCATCCATATTAATTTTTTCTATAAATGAGCGTTTTTCAACATAGTATTGTTGAGCTTCTTCAAATTCATTGCGATATATATAACAAGCAATTGTTTTCATATGCGCTAATTCATTGTATTCTGAATCGTAGTAAAGATCGACAACTTGTTTAAAAGCGATTAGTGCGGACTTATATTCTTCCATTTTAATATATAGAATGCCCGTGTCATAAACTTTTCGAGATAATTTATTTCTTAAGATTTTAATATTGCCTTGAGCCTCATCACGCTTATCAGAGTTGGGATAATCATCAATAAACTCTTGAAGCTTCTCAATAGCTTTTTCACTATAAGTTTGGTCTCTAAAGTACTTGGGGGATAATATTACATAACTTTCACAAATTCTGTATCTTGCTTTCTCGACATATGGACTAAATGACATCCGTCGAATTAACCTGTCGTACTCTGCAATAGCTAACAATTTATCTCCCATATAATAATATGTTTCACCTAGATAAAAAAGCGCATCATCTCCAAGCTCTGTATGAGATGCTCCAATTACAACAGTATTGAAATGGTCTTGAGCTCTAACATATTTTTTATTTGATAGTGCTAATTTTCCTTTTTCAAACTCCGCCTCATAATCAATATCTCGAATAAACTTATTACTCGAACATCCATAAAATATGATAGAAAAAGAAAAGAAGATCGCAAATAATCGCATTAATGATTTCTTTCTATAAAATTATTAGCCGAGAATTTACCACTCACAACTGATTTTAACACCCTGTACTCCATAAGTATTTTGCATATTGGAATAGAAACGAACCTTAGGAAATAAATCATATTTTCCTTTAGACTTTAATCCAGCTTCAAGTCCACTAAGTAAATGGTTGAGCATCAATATAGATAAAGTATTTTTGGCACGATACTTTAAGATATTACTATCATTGCGTAAATCGCGATAATAATCTTTTTGCTGTGTTAAAATAATAGATTCTACATTACCTTTTTTAATTGTATACCATTTACCAACATCGTCAAAGGGATTATCGAAGGGATCATCCCATCCACCAACGAATTGATCATATTTTCCAATATTTTCGTAAAAGTCGCGATCTCGTATAACAAATATTTCATTCCATGAATAATTATTCTTTAAATAGTCTAATTGATCCGTATAGTAATAATCGCCATTAATAAGNATTTGCANTTTATGNGTTCCTACAAGAACTTCTTCCCATCGANTAGGGAAAATAGCTTTAGTATTATTATACCATCTTTNTAATGTCCAATGTTTATCAGCAAATGTTTCAAAATCTTTCCTTACTTCNTCNCCTCTTTTATTNTAATCTATCATCAAGGACAATCCAACTATTTCAAAGGTTAAAAATGTTAAAGATTTCCATATTGGATCATTATTTTGAAACTGACCCCAACCTGGGATAATAAAGGATTTAATCATAGCATTTGATGAATAGTTAATCGTATCTCTATTAACATGGTAATGATTTAAATCATAAAGGTTCATCTGAGCTGTTGCAACATTAATTAATATTACTAATTGAATAATGCTTTTCATTTTAAAATCCAAAAAGAACACTAAAATAGTAACGTCCTTTTTTTCCATAATTAATTGGGGTCCCATCTCCAATATCCATAGTAAATCTATCTATTCCTTGATGATATTCAAGACTTAGTGAAGTTGGATAATTATAAAATGAATATCCAGACAAACGCCACTCTATACCTCTTGATCGTTTTAGTAAATATTCAGATTCATTTCTATTCCACGCATCTCCAAACTGACTAATAATACCTAAGGTAGAATGTTGAAGCGTAAACCAACCAATAGGGAAATGCTTTTCGCGAAATAATGGAATCCTAAGACCTAAATCATATATCATCATGTTACTACCTTCAATACTATAATAGGGATATCCTTTCAAACCAGGCATTCCTCCACCAAAGAAATGAAAAAAAGAGTCAACTCCGGCATCACTAATCCATCCAAGTTGTCCTTTAGCTGAAATCGTCCAACGATTTGAGCCAGGTATTTCCCACAAATATTGACCAGTGATATTTCCTCTTATGAGATTGTGATCCTTAAATTTAGATATTAAAGTTCCGGAGTTGGAAAGATCAATGCCATCTATAAATTCATTCCACTCATTTGCTAATGACAAATTCAGATTAAAACCCACTGGATTAATACTTTGATCTATTCTCCTTTTATAGCGTTTTAATTGCCAATCAAAACCGAGTTTCTTTCCGTTAAAGTAATCATAAGCAATTCCTGATTGGATTTGAGGTTGTCCTATAATATTCTCTTTGATAGAAGCTCTATATCTAGACCAACTACCATATATTTCTAATTCAGTTCCATATATTGGCAATCTTAAACCACTTCGAAATTCAATAAGACGAAATTTTAAATTATTATCAATTTTGTAAGCAGAGTAGACTGATTGATCTTCAATGTTCCTGGTCAAATAGAAAGTTTCAAAGAAAAGCGTTGGAAAAAGATGTCGATATTCAAAAAGGAAGAACAAATCCAGATCTCGATGTGCATTTATTGAAGCTCCACCTATGATAGAAACTTTATCCAAAATCTCAGAAGAATAAAAATATATTCCTGGTTTAAATGTGCCATAATCCATGGTAATCCTTGGCATAGTCATCATAGGTGGGAAATGATCATTATATTTTATTGATTCAAAATTATTTTCACTATTCATTGGTGCAGACAAATTACTATTTCTTTGAAAATATAGAGGAGAATATCCTACAGAAGAATCATCAATCATCTTGATTGAATCCAAAATGGCTATTTTATATTTACCATTTTGATAAAGCGAATAAGCAATTTTGCCGCTTTCATGTATATCTGGCATAAAAGCACCACCAAGAACATTTGTTAAATATCCTTGATTTTTTTCTCCAATAAAATAGATATTAAAAATTCCTGAGCGATCATCACTGTAGACCATTTCACTACCAAGAAAATCACTCTGTCGTTCATCCCACAAGTTACTGTTCAATATTGATCCGGTAGTGCTATCAGATAATTTTAAATATAATATATCTCTAAAATGATTTGTTGTTATATCATATGCAATACGATTTGTTTCAATATCATAATTTAAACCACCAATGATTTCTTGATCTGAATAATCAGTTAATTGCTGCGTTAATTTAGTATTAAGATCAATCATATAGATATTTTGAGTACCATCATAAGTCGACAAAAAGAATAGAGTGCTATCTACTTCATTAAAAACTGGCGAAAAAGCTCTAGAATCATAAGTAAGTCTTCCCTCTTTTTTCGTTACAATATTGTATTCATATAAATCATAGAACCTAGAACCAACCTTATTTGGGTTTTTTGATTTTTTTGAATAGTATATAATATCATTGTTCCAGGAAGGTTTTGAAGTAACTCCATCTACTATTGAGGTTGATGTATTTTTATTTATATCATAGAGGTAAAGATTCGTATCTGTGAAAAAATCATTGCCTTGATTAGATAAATAGGCAATGAGGTTACCTTTATCATTCCAAACTGGAAACAAATTTGATGTACCTTTATTTTCAATTATTCTTCCATTGTAACTATTTTTCACAATTGTACTTGATAATTCGTTATATCGAGTTTCTAGTACTGAAAGAAAATCTGAAAAAACCTGCTCACCATTCTTTCCAGTGGCATCTTTTATAGCGTTGTTAATTGAATAATTGAAAGGTTTACTTAGTGAGATCATAATTTCCTTTAAAATTTCAGGTTTATATTTAACTGCCAAATATTTAGATAAAGCAAAACCTGCATTATATACCGATTCATTTCCTATCCCACTTTTACCAAAAGTATTCATTTCACGCCAAGATAGCATGTTATTAGTCATTATTCGATCACGAAGTATCATATCTCTGATTGAATCCCAATTATCCCAGTCTGCTCCTGGATACATGTATTGAGCCACACCTTCAGCCAACCATGGAGGTACATTCGTTGCAGGTAATGGATAACTAACTAGCATATTTGGATATCCATATAGAACATCGGGCCTTTTTTCCTTCTCATATCCAATCAATTGAAGATATCCAGCAGGGACTGATTTGCCAAATTTTTGAGCTCTTTGGATTGAAACTATATGAGTAAACTCATGAGTGATTACGTTTTGAAGCCATCGATGAGATCCTCGAAGCTCAAAATCTAATGGGCTTGTCCAAATAATTATTTTATTATCATAGAAATAAGCAGCTCCATTAGATATGTCATCTACATCAGTAAAAACAATATCTGTTTTATCAAAAGGTTCATATAAGTAAAGTTTAGTAACTGAATCATAAATATTCTCCGCAATCATCGCACCTTCGCGAGCCGAGTTTTCAGTGTCGGAGTAAAAATGAATTCTAAAATGAGATGTCTCAATTGTCTTCCAATCAATCTCAGGATGATTATATTGAACCTGGCCAAGTACAACAGAAATAAAAACTAATAAAAGACTTTTTTTCATTTAATTACGCCAACCTTGATAATCTTCTCTTCTGAATCGGAAGACATTGTCGCTACTACTCTTGCTATATAGATTCCAGAATCAATAGTTGAAACATCCCAGTGAAATTCTTTTATAAAATTGGATGACGAAGAAATGTCAACAAAAAAAGATTCAATCAAATAACCTGCA
>NZWI01000045.1 GCA_002701875.1 Fidelibacterota bacterium | reverse complement strand
CTATTACTACTATCGGTAACAGGGATGATGCTTCTCGTTTCTGCGACTGAGTTGATAACAATCTATGTTGCACTCGAACTTAGCGCGTTGCCCATTGTTGCCCTTGCCGCTATCCATCGGACTAAGCAAGGAATTGAGGCTGGCACAAAATTCTTCGTATTGTCTGCTATATCCAGCGCCATACTTCTTTATGGATTTGCATACATTTATGGATATGTTGGTAGCACTAACCTTGAGATGATCATGGAGCGACTTGCCGTAATTCCAACTGAGGCCGGTGTTCCATTTGGTTCATACGCTGTTTTACTGGCTGTGATATTGGTGGTAGCCGGATTTGGTTTCAAGATGGCGGTTGTTCCTTGGCAGATGTGGGTCCCGGATGTTTACCAAGGTGCCCCGACCCCGGTTGCAGCATTTCTTTCCGTTGCTTCGAAAGCTTCGGCATTTGCGGTGATAATGAGGATTATGTATTCGGCCTTCGGGGATCCTTCCATGATGCAGGATTGGTCCGGGTTGTTTGCAATCTTGGCAGCTATTTCTATGACTGTGGGTAATGTTCTGGCTTTGGCCCAGTCAAATATGAAGCGGTTGCTTGGTTATTCCACGATTGCTCAAGCTGGTTACATTTTAGTAGGCGTTGCTTCTGTGCCTGCAAATCAGGTTGGTTCGGCTTTTTCCGGAGCGGGACCTCAAGGTGCGATGTACTATCTTGCCGGATACGCGTTTACGAACTTGGCCGTGTTTTTCGCTGTTATCGCTATCACGATGCGTACTGGCGATGATTCAATCGATGGTTTGAAGGGAATGCTGAAGCGTTCGCCGCTTCTGGCTTCTCTTCTCGTGTTTGGCATCCTTTCTCTATTAGGTATGCCTCCCACGGTTGGTTTTATGGCAAAGGTTGTCGTTTTTGGGTCGGCGTTGAACGCTAACCTTGCATGGCTGGCCGTAATTGGGGTGGTAAATACAGTAATTGCGGCATATTACTATCTCAGGGTCATTCGGATGATTGTGTTTGATGATCCAGTAGAAACGTCTACTTTTAGCGGAGATAAACCGATTTTGGTTGCTGCAGGGGTTGCCGCTATTGGAACTGGCATTTTCGGGCTAGCGCCGTTCCTATTACTTGAGTTCGCTGAAAGTGCATTGACAATTGTTCCGGGCTTGTAATTCACCTGTTAAGTATTTGTAATCTGTTCGAAAGTGTCCAAATAAATCGTAAACTTTTTAATCACCATCAGATTCATGAGATGTAACTAGTGATATGCCCCGGTATCAAAACATAGGAATTGTCTACCACGGTTTGTTGACCGAAGCAGAGGAACTTGCCAAGCAAATTACTCTTGCATACGGCACCGATCGGAAATGGTGGTTAGCGACTCAAGACACACTCAGGGAACATGACGAAGATCTCAAAACCTCAGATTTAATTCTCACAATCGGTGGCGATGGTACGATCCTGCGAGGAGTGCATGTCGCTGCCTCTCGTGACATACCTGTTCTGGGAGTGAATATGGGTCGAGTTGGGTTCATGAGCGATATTGAATCTAAAGATGCGATCAATGAATTAGGTTGGTATCTGGATGGGAATGCTCGAATTGAACGCCGCTATATGCTGAATGCCATAATCCAAGGTAAGGAATCTCAGCCGATTATTAGCCTTAATGATGTGACGGTTGCACGTGGCTCTGTTGTACGCGTAATTGAGGTTAGTACGGTTGTAGACGGAGTACATCTGGCCACCTATCGCGGTGATGGTGTGGTGGTTTCCACTGCCACTGGATCAACGGGGTACACCCTTGGACTTGGTGGACCGGTGATGGACCCCACCTCCCGGGATTTTCTTGTTAAGCCGATTGCTACGCATATGAGTCAGTTTGGGGGAGCGATACTGCAGGCCTCATCCACAGTTGAACTAACAGTGCACTCAGAAGAAAATGCTACGTTAAATGCAGATGGATTTATCGATGTGTCGTTAGCGGATGGTGAAACCGTGGTGATAACGCAAACGGGGGATTACGCTTCATTCCTACGTCGTAAGCCACCAGCTGAATTTTGGGGCGACTTGTCAAGGCGATTAGGACTAAGAAAAGGTCCACTTAAATCTCCTCGCCGATACGTTCTATAACGGTTGAAAACTCGGTAAAATAATAAAGTTTTGCGACCTAAACGCCCTACCATTCTGTCAGTTGAACGTAAGTACGAAGGAGATCGAATCTCACTTCGCGTTGAAACCGCTAAATTTGATGATGGTCCAAAGTTTGATCGTGAGATAGTTGAACACCCTGGTTCAGTTGTTCTTGTGCCCATCACAGATGCTGGTACGGTTTTGCTCATCAGGCAATTTCGTCAAGCAGCTGGGAAAGTTTTATTAGAGGCTTCTGCTGGAACCATAGAACCAGGGGAGGCTCCAGAGGTAACAGCACTTAGAGAGTTGCGAGAAGAGGTAGGGCAAAGGGCTCGAAAATTATTTTTGGTTGGAGGATCTTGGGTCGCTCCTGGATACTCGACTGAGTATTCGTATATGTTCATAGCGAGTGAACTTGAGGTGGCTCCCTTACCTTCTGATGATGGAGAGGATATTTCGGTTGAAGAAATTGAATTTGATGACCTGCACCGTTTGATAGCTGAGGGTGAGATTGAAGATCAAATGTCGATAGCTGCGTTGTTATCGGCTCAACATGTGTACACGAAACATATCAAGGGCTCGGAAAATGAGTAGAAAAATAAGAAGTCTTAGTGTCAGGCAAACCTATGTATAAACATGATGTTTTGATTATTGGTGGTGGGCTTGCTGGTCTGAGGGCGGCTGTTGAAGTTACTCGTGCAGGCGGTGATGTTGCAGTGATATCCAAGGTTCATCCTGTACGAAGTCACTCTAATGCAGCCCAGGGTGGTATCAATGCTCCCCTTACTGATCGGGGTGATGATTGGGAAGGACATGCATACGATACGATCAAAGGTAGTGATTTTCTGGCAGACCAAGATGCTGTGGAGGTAATGTCTGTCGAAGCTGGTGACGCTGTTTTAGAACTCGAACGCATGGGCGTGATATTCAGTAGGGGCGATGATGGGAAACTGGGTACTCGTAGATTTGGTGGTCAGAAGATAGCTCGAACATTTTTCGTGGGAGCTATTACTGGATCGGCTATATTGCACGTTTTATTTGAGCAGGCGTTGAAACTTGGACTCAATGTTTATGAAGAGTGGTTTGTAACAAAGCTGATAATTGAAGATGGCAGATGCCGCGGAGTGGTGGCAATTGATTTAAAAACCGGGGAGATCCACACAATTAAAGCTAAGGCAGTCATAATGGCTGCGGGTGGAGCTGGACGAGTATTTGAACCGTCAACTAATGCACTGATTTGTACCGGAGATGGCCTAGCCCTGGCATATCAAGCTGGGGCTCCGTTAATGGATATGGAGATGATTCAGTATCATCCAACCACGCTGGCGCGTACTGGGATTCTCATGTCAGAGGCAGCTAGAGGTGAAGGAGCCCACTTGCTCAACGCAGATGGGGAACGGTTTATGGAGAAGACTGCTCCTGATTATATGGAGCTTGCCTCTCGTGACGTTGTTTCCCGTGCAGAGCAGACTGAAATTGATGAGGGAAGAGGAATAGATGGTAACGTGCTACTCGATCTTCGTCACTTGGGTCGCGACTTCATTGAGCAACGGTTGGGTTATCTTCAAGAAGTGTCGGTTGAATTCCTTGGAATTGACATGGCCGAACAGCCAGTACCGGTACAGCCCGGTATGCATTACATCATGGGTGGGATAAAGACCGACATAGATGGAGCTACTAATGTCCCTGGCCTCTACGCTGCTGGCGAGTGTGCGAATGTCAGTGTTCATGGTGCCAATCGTTTAGGAGCCAATTCTCTTCTAGATACAGTGGTNTTTGGTCGTAGATCTGCGGTTCANGCAATTGAATACATTAANANCGTNGATGANCATTCNNNNTCTGAANAAGAACTCNCATCNGANCAAGNACGATTACAGGCACTTTTGGATCGNCCCAAGGGAGAACGGGTTGCAACNCTNCGTAATGATATGGCNCGTGGTATGACCANNGGCATAGGNGNNTTNCGTGATCAGAGTTCTATGGAGGGNGCCCTTGAAAATCTNGNAAATGTGAANTCTAGAATGTCGGGATTTTCTATNGAGAACAAGGGNAAGATTTTCAANACCGANCTGATGTTCGGTCTNGAACTTGAATTTATGGTGGACTGTGCTGAAGCNGTAGTGGCCGGGGCACTTACTCGTAAAGANAGCCGTGGGGCACACTTCAGGACTGATATCACNGANCGTGATGACGATAATTGGTTAAAGCACACTCTTGTGTACAAAGATGAAACACAAGAACATGGCACACGTGTTGAAACATCCGACGTGAAAATTACTCAGTGGCAACCGGTGAAGAGAGTCTATTAGATGCAAGCGAATTTGAAAGTCAAGAGATTTGANCCNGCNGATGAAGGNGGGAAGACNTGGTGGCAAGANTATAAGGTTGATGTTCACCCTGANTCGACGGTTCTNGACTCTTTGATTCAGATTCGTGAACAGGATGACGGTACCCTGGCACTTCGTTGTGCATGCCGAGCTTCNATATGTGGCTCTTGNGGTATGAAAGTGAACGGGNANGCNAAACTGGTTTGCAAAACGCGTGTCGTTGATATCGCNCCTAANGGGGAACAGTTGGTAATNGANCCTATGGGTAACCAGCATGTCNTACGNGATCTAGTGGTNTCCCTTGATACATTCTTTTCNCAGATTNANCGAGTAGACCCGTTCCTNCAGCCTGACCANGTCCCGGAGCAGGGTGAGTACATCGCNTCANATGACTCTATGGAGAATCTTNTAACATCAATGAACTGCATCATGTGTGGTTGTTGTGTGTCTGATTGCACGGTTCTCGAAGTCGATGCTAATTTTATTGGGCCTGCTGCATTNGCNAAGGCATGGNGATTCACCGAAGACCCNCGAGATTCTAAAAGAGATGAGCGNCTCAAGGTGCTGAACGATGAAGCNGGNGGCATATGGGACTGTACCCGATGCCTGAAGTGTGTGGAGGTTTGNCCCAANGGNGTGGCTCCAATGGATCGNATTATGGAATTGCGTGAGTCTGCTATAGAAGCNGGTAATACANANACTCCGGGATACCATCACACCGAATCGTTTTATAACTCTGTNAANAAGAATGGTCGNTTGGATGAAACGCGGCTAGCAATGGATTCTGCAGGNTGGACAAATATTCCAAGANTGCTTGATCTTGTGCCNATNGGTATTGCTGCAATGCGGAANGGGAAGTTACCTCCGTTGATACCGCATAAATCTGAAGATCATAAAAAAGTTAAAGACCTCTACGANAACGTGGAGGGGGANTCNTCATGAAGTACGCTTTTTATCCTGGATGTGTCGCACGTGGTGGAGCTCCCGAGTTGTACGATTCAGCGTTGGCCGTTATGGAGAGNCTTGATATCGAACNCGTTGAGCTGACCAAAGCTGCNTGTACCGGTGCAGGTGTTCTGCAAGAAAAAAACCTCAAAATGGGTGATATTTTGAATGTGCGAACNTTNGCCATGGCGGAGCAAATGGGGTTGCCCATNATGGTACTGTGCTCTACGTGTCAAGGNGTTATGGCTCAGGCNAACCACAGGGTNAAGCGTGACCCTGNATATCTCNCTGAGATAAACAAGCATCTTGAGGATGAGGGGCTTGAGTACAAAGGAACCACTTCTNTNAAGCATCTTTTGTGGGTGCTTATTGAAGACATTGGNCTCGATAAGCTAAAAGAAACGTTTACTCGTGAATTGACNGGNATGAACATGGCACCGTTCTACGGNTGTTACATGGTTCGGCCTTCGGATGCTCTTGAGTTTTCTTCNAATCCTCAGNGGGAAACCTCGTTGGAAGATTTGATTNANTCAGTGGGCGGNAATGTTACNGATTTTGCAGGTAAGACTGCTTGTTGTGGCTTTCCGATCCTGTTTATCAACCAGGCCAATTCTATGAAGATGGTTGCTAATCACACTGGAACAGCNAAAGACCTNGGTGCNGATGCCATGGTTACTCCATGTCCNCTATGCCACCTAAATCTTGATGGTTATCANCCNAAAGCNCGTAGACAGGTNCGAGGTGANAAAGCTGATCTTCCGGTTATCCATGTTCCNCAGTTGATCGGNCTTGCNATGGGTATGNATGAAAAAACCTTGGGACTGAAAAAGCATATTGTCTCGACTAAAAAAATTGTACGAATGGCNGAGGCTTTACCATCAAAGGTTTAGTNATCAGGTTTTACAGACTCATNGCGCCGTCAATNACGTGAACTTGCCCCGTGGTATANGAGGATTCATCTGACGCTAAGTAAACAGCCAAATGGGCAATTTCTTCGGGAGTTCCNACTCTACCCATTGGNTGGCGGGCGATAAAAGCTGCGCGAGCAGCCTCGGCGTTACCNGTGGCTTTTATNCGTTCCTCGAGAGAGGGAGTNTCGACTGTTGCTGGNGCTATGGCATTTACCCGNATATTGTCTGAAAGGTAGTCNTTGGCNACCGATTTTGTTATCCCTATNACGGCCGCTTTCGTTGCNGTGTAGGCAGCGCGATCNGGTACNCCTAACAGATGNGAAGAGAGTGATGCCATGTTNACAATTGAGCCGCCTCCGTTTGCGATCATNGGGGGGATGTAGGCTCGCAGCATCCAAAATAGNGACTTCACGTTCANGTCGAATGAGAAATCCCATTCNGCTTCCGTTGAATCNAGAATTGTTCCAACNGCGACATATCCTGCACAGTTAAATAGGATGTCAGGTGCCCCAGTTTCTGTAAGTAGGGNAGTGATCGATTGGGGGTNAGTAACATCGCANTTTCGTGTGATGATNCCNGGNGTGTTGTCGAGTTCNCTGAGTTTCTTNGTGTTTATGTCTGTTGCCCAGACTTNTGCTTTTTCTGCGGCGAATGNGAGAGCTGTTGCTTTGCCGATTCCTTGNGCTGCNGCNGTTACAACNGCTGTTTTTCCTGCGAGCCTTCCGGGCATTCGTTGAACTCCCACNTCAGTTTGATTTCATCTATCTNTTNNGNTTTGAATCTCGAGNNGAACNNTAATTTATACATCTACCTTCAGTGATTTTTGCAACAAAACAGGCTTTTAGTTGCTGGTAGGCAATTTCTAGGTTAAGCAGATCACGCCTTTGCCATGATGTCGACGAGTTCTTGCACTGACTCAGCAGAAGCGTTAAGAGCCGCTGACTCATCATTGGTGAGTTCGACTTCGATGATCTCTTCTATACCTTTTGCTCCGAGTTTTACAGGAACACCGGCGTACAGGCCGTTGATGCCGTATTCGCCTTCAAGGAATGCAGCACAAGGCAATATTTCTTTGCGATCGAGTAGAATCGCTTCGGTCATTTGGGCGACTGCTGCAGAAGGAGCATAGTAGGCTGATCCTGTTTTGAGTAACGCGACGATTTCTGCACCGCCGTCACGTGTTCGCTGAACGATCTCTTCAAGACGCGTCGCTTCGATTAATTTGGACACAGGTACCCCACCTACAGTTGTTGAACCGATAAGGGGCACCATAGTGTCGCCATGCCCGCCAAGAACATATGCACTTACATTGGTGACTGATGCGTTTAACTCCTGGGAAAGGAATGTTCGGAATCGCGCAGTGTCGAGAATCCCGGCCATGCCTATAACTCGTTCTTTCGGGAATCCACTGACGTTGTAAGCGTGCTGAACCATAGCGTCGAGCGGATTTGAAACTACGATGAGTACAGCATTTGGTGAGTACTTAGCTACTTCAGCGGTTACAGAACCGACAATTTTCATGTTGGTTAACAATAGGTCATCTCGACTCATTCCTGGCTTACGAGGGATTCCGGCGGTCACAACGACTAAATCGGAGTCAGCGGTGTCTTCGTAGCTGTTTGCACCAGTTATTTGCGCATCTGACCCTACCACTGGTCCAGAGCACAGCATGTCCAAAGCGAGACCTTGAGGTTTGCCTTCGACGATATCGACAAGGACTATATCTGCGTAACCATTCTCAAATATGCGTTGGGCGGTGGTTGCACCGACAAATCCAGCTCCGACCACTGTCACCTTGAACTTCATTTATTGTTCCTTATTTTTTACTTCAGCCTATCGTTTCAGATGGGCAATTATTTGATCCAATATTGTCAGGTTAATATTTGCACAACACCGAATTAGTTCATCGGTTGTGATTTATTGGTAGTGATGATTTATTGCCATTTGTGAGGTTTGCCTGTTTTGGGTAATACTTTGCCGGTATCGGGTCTTATCGCGTGGGTTGCGTTAGTCTTTGTTGCCGACTTGTTGGTTACTCGCTCTATGCCCTCGATGCCTGGAACGCCCATTGCTTCAGCATGACCCATAGCTACAAATAAGATATCGGCTGTTTCGTCGGCGACTGCATCGTCCCCTTCTTTTTCAGATATTGCCTGCGATAGTTCATTGAATTCTTCATTCAGAATACTGGTCCGATTCGCTACTATTTCAGTCGCACTTTGCCCGTGAAATTGGCCTGATCCAACTTTAAACCGGTTGTGAAAATCCCATACTTCGCCTGCCATGCGGGCTATTGAGTCGACAAATTCTTGTCGGCTGATCGTGTTGGGTGCGTATTTTCGCTCGTCATTACTTGCTGAGTTATCTGTCATGATTGAAGTATCAGAGCGGGATGTTTCCATGTTTTTTAGGTGGGAGATTGTCCACCTTTGAATCGAGCATTCGAAGTGCTTTCACAAGTTGAGGTCGTGTTTCTTCAGGATCTATTACATCATCAATATAACCACGGTTTGCTGCAATATATGGGTTGGCAAATTGGTTTCGATAGTTCGCCACCATTTCCGTGCGTTTAGCTTCAGTATCTTCAGCATTGGCAATCTCTTTGCGCCCAATGACGTTGATGGCACCTTCTGGTCCCATTACTGCGATTTCGGCACCGGGCCAAGCTAGATTGACATCTGAACGAAGTTCCTTTGAACTCATGACGATGTATGCACCGCCGTATGCCTTGCGTAACACGACAGCAATTTTTGGAACGGTGGCCTCGACGTAAGCGTATAGCAGTTTGGCTCCGTGACGAATTAGCCCGCCGTATTCCTGATGTGTTCCCGGCATGAACCCGGGGACATCTACGAATGTCACAAGAGGGATATTGAAAGCATCACAGAACCTAACAAACCGAGCAGCTTTGTCAGCAGCATCAATATCGAGCATCCCTGCCATCTGATTTGCTTGATTGGCCACGACTCCAATACTCTGGCCATCGAGTCGGGCGAGGCCAACTACTATGTTGGGAGCGAAATTATGGTGCACAGCCAGGAATTCGCCGTTATCGACCACCTTCGTGATGACGTCCATAACGTCGTATGGTTGATTAGCTTCGTCAGGCACAACACTTCTGAGCGATGAATCGACTCGCTCGGGTGGATCTGTGGGTTCGATAGACGGTGCGGATTCTGCGTTGTTTGCCGGAAGGTACGATAGAAGACTGCGGACATGACTGAAACATGCTTCTTCGGATTCGACTGTAAAATGTGCTACCCCGCTTCGAGAAGAGTGAGCCAATGCTCCACCGAGATCTTCGTGGGATACATCTTCGCCAGTCACTGCTTTTACTACATCGGGACCGGTGATATACATCTGTCCGATTCCTTCCACCATATAAATGAAATCGGTCAGGGCAGGTGAGTACACAGCACCACCCGCTGCTGGGCCAGCGATGATGGTAATTTGTGGTATCACTCCTGAGGCTAGGGTGTTGCGCTTGAAGATTTCACCGTAGCCGGCCAGAGAATCTATACCTTCTTGGATACGGGCTCCACCAGAATCATTGATTCCGATTATTGGAGCACCATTCCGCATTGCATGATCCATCACTTTAGATATTTTTTCAGCCGCCACATGTGATAGCGAGCCACCAAGCACTGTAAAGTCTTGGGCGTAAACGAACACTTTGCGGCCGTTGACCAGACCGTATCCAGTCACAACTGCGTCGCCTTCGAATCGCTGTTTATCGAGCCCTAGATCGGATGAGCGGTGAGTAACGAAAGTATCGAGTTCGTTGAAACTACCGTCGTCTAAAAATCTCAGCAAACGCTCTCTGGCGGTTAGCTTTCCACGTTTATGTTGTGCGTCGACACGTTTCTCTCCACCACCTAAGTGGGCAGATTCTCTTCGCTTGTCGAGGTTTTGTAATTTTGAGTTTTGGGTCATGTCAGAGGTGGCGGTAAATGTGGTTTGGTTGGTGATCTTGATGCCTCGGCAGCAAGAGATTTTTCAAGGTTCGTTATTTGCTTAGGAAGAGTCTATTTTCAAGTGCAAGGAAATTACTTTTGATGGAATAT
>NZWI01000044.1 GCA_002701875.1 Fidelibacterota bacterium | reverse complement strand
GCTTCACGAGTGAAAATACTTCTTATTTGAAAAAATGAAGGTTGATGTTTAGGATTGTCTTCAAGAATCTTTGCGTAAATTAATTTTGCCTCAGATATATTACCCGCTCGTTCCATAGCCATGGCTTGAGTAAAAGCGGTTTTACCTTGTGGAATGACTTTTATCTGTCCTATCATTACTGAACTAGCTATAATATATATAAGTATTTTCACTTGTTTTCGACCTCTTCTGATCTGTTCATAGAAGGTTTTATGATCGTTTCAAGCTCACTTAACGCATTAAAGTATCTTCGAATCATTTTTTGATAGTCATTGTTGTATCCAGACTTTAAGGCGATATCCATCGCTTCCATAATTAAAGATTGTCGTTGTCCTAGATTCTCAGGAAGACCCATTGGCCCTCCTAAAATTATTTGTTCAGCAGTTTGTGATTTACGTTCGTCTTCAAATCCTCGCTGAGTTAAAGACTTTTGACTATCAAGCATACGTGATAAAATTCGTTGCTGGCGATTAGAGGTTTCACGATCAAATTTTTTCCGTTTAAGATCATTAATTACTTGATCCATTTCATTTGAAATACCGCTAAGATCTCCAAGTCCTTGATTGCCTTCTTCTGCCATTTTTTCCATCATCTGTTTAAGTGAATTTCTAATCCCTTGTTGTTTAAATAACATTTGTTCGATTAATGATTGTTGCATTGAAGCTGCTAATTGACCAAGCGCTAATTGTGATCCTTGTTGATTGAGTTCTCCTTGCTGATTAGCCATCTGTTCCATTTGTTTTAAAAACTCATTATATCCACTGGCAGATCCACTATCTTGCATTTGTTTAATCGTTTGAATAATGGTTTGNGCACCCTCATTAAGCGCTAACATAGCTTCNCCTTGATTCCCTAATGACCCGTTTCCATTGCGTTCAGCTAATTTGCCTTTAGATGCTTCCATTTGAGCATTAGCTTTTCCTAGTTTTCTACCCATTGTTGGAGAAACCAAAAATGTTTCCTTGGATAATGAAATAGTATTTTTCATTGTTTGTTTTAGTTGATTTTGGATGATTTGTTGATTATTTGCTAGGTCTGCTAACCTAGGAGAATTCCGTGGCGTTTCTTCTGTATCATCTTTAAGAGATTCTTGTGCTTTTGATAAAGAAATAATATCTCTCAAGATAGTACGAAACTTTTGAGNCATATCTTGAGTCGTCTCTTTNTGAAAATCAGATAATATATNATCTAAATTAGTNCCAAGTGATTCCATTGACATTAGCCCAGCATAGCTATTTTCCATAGCGTCGTATGGATTATTATCATCAAGATCTTCTATNGNTTNACTAATGAGATCATCAGTTGATTCAGCAATATCAGAATCTGAGAGATTCTCTAAATTTTGAGCTGTNNTCCGACTATAATCTTTAACATTTTTTGCCGCAATATTTAATGTACTCCGAATATCATTTAATTCTTTATCAATCATTCTTTCTTCTTGAGCCAGTCTTTTAAATTTTGACGGATCACTTTGAGTACTTGTAGTTCGAATTTGACGATCAATATTATCTTGATTATTAATAATAGATTTCATTCTTTTTCTGAGCTCATCAATTTGTTGTTCAGCCTTTACTCTTTTAAAAATATCCAAGAATCGATCTAATTCATTTTCTACTTCACCAAGATTTTTTGCAAGCTCATCTAAAGCACTAAGAATTTCNTTCGTATCTANTTTGGATAATGCTTCATTCAACCAATCCATATTTTTTAACATTTCTGGGGTAAAAATTTCTTCAATTAGTTTTTGAAGATCTTTAAACTTTTTCATTAAATCATCAGAAAATAATTGNTGTTTTTCCCCAGAATTATTTAATTGATTTATTTGCTCTTTTAGNGATTGAAAGTCATTTAATTGATTTTCAAGTGTTTTGATGGTCTCATTTATATGTTTTTGATCTTTCCATTCTGGCTTATCTGTTTTTAAGAGGTCAAGTTTAGCTTTATTCAATTGTCTTTGTAATTTTTGAATATCACTTAATTTTATCTCTACTAGATCTTCAATATCATTTTCTTTTTTGTTAAATGTGTGAAATAGATCTTTAAGTGATGGTAACCGTGCAATGAATGTGCTAGAAATGGTTTTTTTAGGGCCAGATATCACATCATTATCATATAATTCAAAATGAAAGTGAATTTCATCTTCAGGCATCAAGCCAAGAGGCTTTAGATCCCAAATTGTTTTGAGTTCTTGTTGTGANTNATGAGGATCATNTATAGGAATATTAAACATTGAAATAAAAGGTTCCACATTAATATAACTTGGTCGTTGAATCTCATATGCAAGCTGTAGATTAGAAAAACCGAAATCATCATTAATTATCATCGTTATGGGAATTGACTGATCTCCTCCTATTTCAATGATAGGAGGTGGTTTTATGATACTTATTTCTGGTAGAATATCATTAACCATTTTTATGCGGAATGGAATAGGATTTCGATTAGTTATTCCACGTTCATCAATCAAATGAATTGAAAATTCTTGATCATTTACAACAGAGAATGAATAATCTGCATCTTTTCCATTTGTATTCATTTTCTCTTTTGTTTGGTCTAATAATATATCTGCTTTTGCTAATATTTGATTAGATTTCAAATTAACTTCAATTTTTGAGCCAAGAACTGCTTGAATCTCAGCTTGATTTGCTTTTTGAGTTTTAGTTGGCAATTTGGTATAGCTTGGTGAAATAATTTTTAATGTGAAATCAGTCATTGATGGTCTATCTGTTACAGATATAGAATATTTTTTAGATGATATTTCATCCCAAGCCTGCCAAAATCCGGCAGATTTATAAAAGGAGCGGTACTGATAATTTTGAAACACNTCATTTAACGTGATNCTGAACTGATTATCAACAACNAGAGCAGACTTTATAATTNTNGAATCAGTNTTCGNATCNAATATCAATGGGGNGAACTCGATAAAAAGNGANTCAGGGATTNCTGATCCATTTNTTTCAAATGNNACATATACGTCTTCACCTCCAAGCACATTTAAGTGTCCGGTTTTGGAATCAATATTAAATGGTTTGGGTGGAATAAATTCAGTACTTGCATGAGTCCATCTGTACATGGCTGCAGTAGAGTGACTCCATGAGCTTAAAATAATAACCCCTANAAATAATAAAGAAATGAATGTTATTTTTCTCCATTTATCTATTATTTCTATAGGGAAATAGTTTTCAAAACTAGTTTTATTTAATTCATTAATTGTTCTTGAAATAAATTGCTCACGAAGTGCTCTTGAATATGTGTGGGTNTTTGAACGTTCTAATTGGAAGGCATTAATTAATGTATCTTTTTTTGAAAAGGCGATGGACCCAACTTTTTTTGCCAGATTGGATAAGTTATATTTTTTAAATGAGTTATTATATGTCTTAAATAAGATGACAAAAAGCCAAATTAATAAGGTTAATCCAATAGTGCAGAAAACTCCCAAAGTGATAACTCGAGTTTCTACAGATAAATAAAAAATATTTTCTAGTATAAGAGCGAATACAAAGAAGACTAAATATATCGTATAAATTTTCCAGCCGATAATTTTTAAATCTGTTATAATTGCCTTCCGGCGTATTATAAATAAATATTCTGTAATTGATTTCATTTTATTGTGTTAAAGCAAACCAAATAATGTTTACACCCATTTTTAGAGCTAATTGTCTAATTTCTGTTGGATTATTATGGACAGCTTCATCCTCCCATCCATCACCCAAGTCTGACTCATAACTATAAAATACAATCAATCGCCTTTGTTCAAATAGTCCTAGCCCTTGGGCTGGTTTCCCATCATGCTCATGAATTTTTGGAAGTCCATCTGGGAAATTGTAAAAACTATTAAATATCTCATGATTATGAGGTAGCTCTACCCATTCTTTTGATGGGAATATTCTTTTCATCTCACGTCGAAAAGATTCATCCATTCCATAGTTATCATCTGCATGAAGAAAACCACCATTAATAAGATAATCTCTAAGAATAATTATTTCATCATCGGCAAACCTTATGTTTCCATGGCCAGTTAAATAAAGGAATGAGTGGTTATTTAGATCTGGGTTTGTCAGCTTTAATTGATATTCATTAGGTTCAATTATAATTGAAGTATTTTTTTCTATATAGCTAATTAAATTTGGTAAGCTACTTGGGTCACTATACCAATCACCCCCTCCACTATAATGAATTCGTGCAATTGAGAATGCTTGCCCCTGAGCAAACGCAAACATTACAAAAAAAATAATTATGTGGTTTATATTTTTTAGATAGTTCACAATTAAGCTTATACTAGTGTCATTGGTAATTATTTGATAATTAATAATTATATGGAAATTAATGAGAATCCTTTAATGATTGATAGTATCTTTCATTTATCGACGCCTTGCTACAAGTAATGAAATTCACCTATTTTGACAGGTTATGATAGTAAAAACAATTTCAATCATCATTATTCTATCAACTATAATTAAGGGTGAATTAAACCAAGTAGTGCAGGATACATCTGCATCACTTATTTTTAAAGTTTTTTCAATTGAAGATAAAGCTCTAAAAAGATTTGGTAGTGGTTATATTTTCGACCGAATTTTTCGACGAAGAGAATTTCATAATCCAATAAACTTTATTCCTCTCGAAATGCGATATGGCTTTAGTTATAATGCAGGCACCAATTTTTTAGGGTTAGGTGGTCTCAAAAGTAATTGGATGTCATATGAATCTGAAGTGAAAGAATTTGATGGGGGGAAGTTTTCATCAAGGTTAGGGCATCAATTAGATTTAGATATTCTAAAGACTAATCTTGCATACTATTTGCTAGGTAATAGTTGGTTGGATATGCATACAGGTTTAAACTTTAGATATTCATCATTATTATTCCCATCAGCAATACCAGAGGAATGGAATGTTTCTCAGGAATCGTGGAAATTAGGTGAAAAATTTAACGGATCAATGATAGAATTGAGCTGGAGTCAATCTTTAATCTTACAATGGTTTGAAAGTTGGTATTCAACTTATAGATATACTTATGGACTTGCTTTCTCGCAGTTCTATAAAAAACAAAATAATTTATCTGGGTATGGGCCATCTCAATCATTGACTCTTGGCGCTAGATATATTTTAGATACAGGAATGACTAATCGCTTTGCAGTAGGTGTAGATTTTAAATATAGTCATACAGCAATCAAAAAAATCAAAGATCCCAAGGATATAACACCAATTAATGCTTTTACAATTCAAACAGCAGGTATTTATGCAACCGCTTCAGTTTTTTTTGGAGGGAGAAGGACTAAAGGGGATACAGGAAAAATGCATTATTACACAGGTGATTATATTACATCTAAACGCTTTTTAGAAGAATTTGTAGATGAGAACCCTAATCATGCGAATATAGCTAGGGCAAAAAAATTAGCTGTAGAAAGTGAGCGTAGAATACCATACCAATTAATGAGAGAAGGTATGAGCTTTGATAAAAGAGGAATGATCCCTAGAGCCGTGGAAAAGTATATTCGTGCTAAATCTTTAGCAGATACTCTTCTCACGGGCGTAATTGAGGAAAGATTAAGAGAAATTGCTTATAATGAAGTTGAAAAAGCAGAAAAATGGTTAAATGATGGTGCTGGCGATACAGCAATAGCTCATGTAACTATGGTATCAGGTTGGTACCCAGGGGTTAGAGATCATGTGAAAAGATTTAAAATAACCGATTTAATGAATAAAGGTGAGCAACTCTATAAGATAGGACTTCATAACCGAGCTTTAAATTATTTTAATGAAGCGTTAAAAATGGATTCAGGCTTGACATTTGAAATAGCTACTTATAAACATCGTATTGCCGTGGAGCTATTGACAATGGCTGATCAAATGAAAGATGTCAACTCGTTAAAATTTGTTGTTTATGCATTGGAAGAAACTCAAAATCTAACTGGAGGATTAAGTAATACCAATTCCCGAATATTAGATGAATTAAAACGCAAATTAGCTGCAAAAGAGAATTATGAAATGCGGGAAAAAATTGATCAAATATTGAATAAAGAAAAAAAGGAAAAAGAGGATGAAAAATTTATAGAGGTGGGAATGGTTATTTCTGAAATAGAGGAAATAATGGGGGCTCCATCAGAAATTATATCTAACGATGGAAATTCTGCCAATCAACTTTGGATATACCGATATCAAAATGGGAAAGAGGTTTTTCTAACATTCACTAATTACAAATTATTTCGTATTGAAGAACAATAATTTTGTTATAATAAATGTGCGTTTTTTTTAACAAAAGTAATTTCCTTAAGAATTACTTTTAATACACCGGTTGCAGGAACTGCAAATAACATCCCCAAGGGGCCAAGGATTGTCCCTCCAATTAGTAAAGAAATCATCACAAGCATAGGGTGTAATCCCACGCTTTTTCCAACAAGTGTTGGCGTAATCAAGTTTCCTTCAATTTGTTGTACTATCAAAAACATAAGAATTATGTCCAAAATAAAAAATGGAGATGGCATAACTCCAAAAAGCATATGAGCAGTAGCTGCATCATTTCCGATATTATTCATAAAAGCTATGAGTATAGCTGGAACCATTCCAACAAATGGACCAATAAGAGGAATTAAGTTTGCCAATCCTGCAATTATTCCTATAAATATTATTAATGTCAAGTTTGCTCCAAATAAGTTGAGCATAAGCAAGCCGGCAACTGACATAGCTGCCACACTTAGAGCTGACAGAAATTGCCCCCTGAGATAACTAGATACTGACTTTTCAATATTGTAAATCAGTTTTAAACCAACTTCAAAGTATTTATTGGGTATGATGTTCACCAGTGATTTGCGAAAGCCATGATATTCAGCCAATAGTATAATAGTGAAAATAAAAACCATAGTTGCAATAAACATAAAATTCCCGATTGCTCCAGCCATTGAAGCTAAAGAACCTATTGTAGTATTTACTATTTCACTCAATCTTCCCGCAAGGTCCCCACTGGATGAATTCATATCTTTCATAAAATTTGGTAGAGCTCCAGTTAATTGATCACCTAGCTTTGTAAACTCAGCTGTTAATGTTTCTTTATCTATTCGGTTTGAAAAATCTTTAGCTTGTTGAGACATCTGTGAAATAAAACTGCCAATAAATGTACCAAATACCACCAGAAGGAGAACAACGACAGCTAGCACTGAGAATGCTCTGCTTCCAATTTTTCGTTCAAGTGCATCAACAGAAGAAAGGAGAACCGTGGTAAATAGAAAAGCAAAAACGAGCATAAGTATCACATCTGATATAAATGGCCAAATAATGGATAAAAACCAAACGCCAATCAAAGAGATGATAACTCTATAAATTAGCTGAAAGTAATTAGTTGATTGCTCCATAATTATTTTTTTTGAGATTCTATAAGTAATGAATTAGTACCTCTGAGTCTTTCTCCAAGTACTCCACCTAAATTAAACAATATTTTTTGTCCAAGAACCGGATTTCGTCCTTGTAAGGTCATAAGATCCTGAGTAAAGAAGCCAAGTAATTCTGAATCTTGAGTAGCAATAGCATTTGCGGATCGAGGTTCATCATCGAATAAAGCTAATTCACCAAAAAAATCTCCCTCAGATAATTCAGCTAATATATTTTCATTTCCAGCTCTTGTCCCAATAGTGATTTTTACACTACCACTCATAATAATATACATTCCTTCTCCAGGTGCACGATTTTTAAAAATAAAATCCCCTTCATTATAATTCCTTTGATGAATGAGTTTCTCGAGTTCGTTGAATTCCTTTTGGTTGAATTCTTTAAAAACAGGGACTTGTTTTAAAGTATGAACTGTTTCACTCTCAGAGCTATTCCATCCTTTAAAAATATTTTCCCATTTTGCGCTTTTCACTACATACTCCTTGATTTGGATCTTAGATTATAGATATAGAAGATTGAATGGTACAAGTAAAGACAAATTTACAATGAATTTGACCTAACCTAAAATGAGGGAGTACTTTCAAGTATCATGTATCGTCAAATAATCGTTTTTTTATTAACCTTTCAAGGATTAATTCTATCTCAGCGCACTCAGCCAGATTTTCAAAAAGAGCTAGAGTCTCAGAATAGTGCTATACAATCTTTAAAAGATGAAATTAATACAACAAAAAAAAGAATTCAATCTGAAGGCCGTAAAGAAAAATCTTCTGTTCGGAGAGTAAGTAATCTTTCTGAAGAAATTTCATTACTTCAACAACTGCTTAAAGAAATTAAGAAAGAAGAAAAACTTCTAGTTGCAGATATATCAAGATCAGAAAGAAAAATTGGAGAAAGTGAAGAAGAACTTGATACACTTAGAACTCGATATGCACGTCGTTTATCAACTATATACAAAAGGGGTCAAATTTCAAATTTAGAAAAAATATTAAGTTCTACTTCATGGAGACAAGCTATCTATCGCACCAAATATTTAAAAATAATTTCAGAAATAGATCAAAAAACACACGATACAATTCGATCCCTATTAATTCAAATTGGAAGACAAAAACTTGAGCTAGAAGCAGTTCTTCGTAAAAAAAGACGGTTAAAACGTGACAGAGAAAAAACACTTGCTTCGGTTCGAAGTAAAAAGAAAAAAGAACAACGTGAGCTTGTCAAAATTCGAAAGAGTCAAAAGGATTTAAAAGTATATTTAACGGAAAAACAAGCAGGGGTAAAACAGTTAGAAGATATTATAAAAAAAATTCAAGAAGATTTTGCACGATCTGAACGCGAGGAAAGAATTCGAAAGCAACAAATGGTTCTTAAATCAAAAGAGTTTCCAAAATTAAAAGGGAAATTACAATGGCCAGCAGAAGGAAGAGTTGTAACAAAGTTTGGTAGGCAGTGGAATCCAAAATTAAAAACTACGACTGAAAACCCTGGAATTGACATCAAAGGAAAACCTGGCTCGCAGATTCGCTCAGTATTAGGTGGTGTCGTAACCACTATCACCTTTATTCGTGGATTTGGTACTACAATCATTATTGACCATGGTGGAGGATTCTATACAGTTTATAGCCATGTAACTAATGTTGAAACCAATGAAGATAGTCAAGTTAGGAGTGGGGATGTTATTGCATATATGGGTGATTCAGGATCAATTAATGGATCACAATTACACTTTGAGATTTGGGGGCAAGGTAAAAAATTAAACCCAGAATATTGGTTAACAAGAAAATGATTTTTTCAGATTTACAACCATTAGTATGGGGAAAATTATCAAAAATAAATAAGAATAATCGAGTTGGTTCAGCTTATATTTTTTCAGGGCAAAAAGGTAGTGCAAAAGAATGGGGGGCAATAGAATTTGCTAAATTGCTGAACTGTGAAGGTAAAACAGATGGGATATGTAACGACTGCTCTTCATGTAAGAAATTTAGAATTCTTCAACACCCAAATCTAAAAATTATTGTTCCATTACCTGTAAATCCGAAAGCAAATAAAGATAGTGACCCATTAGATTCATTGACAAAAGAAGACTACGAATATTTAACAGAATCACTAGATAGAAAAAGTAATGATCCCTTCTATAAAATAAGTGTTCCTAAGGCCCGTCGAATAACCATTAACTCAATCCGAGATCTTAGACGCTCAATTCATTTAAAAGCTAATTCTTTTGGTCAAAAGATAATTCTAATTTTCGATGCACACTTACTGTCTGAAGGTATGGGTGAGTCAGCAAATGCATTATTAAAAATACTAGAAGAGCCCCCAGAAAATACTACTCTCATTTTAGTTGCAGATAATAAAAATGCTTTGCTTCCTACTGTAATTAGTCGTTGTCAAAATATACATTTCCCAAATCTAAGTCCAGATAATGTAAAATCTATTCTTATAGAAAAGGGAATAAATAATCAGAGAGCTATGGAAATGGCAATGATAGCGAATGGTGATGTGCACTTAGCAATTGATTTAGGGGAAAATAATGATCAGAATCTTCTAGAAGATTTAGAACAAATATCTAAACAATTAATTACGGTAAGCGTAACTGGATGGCGAGAATTTATTAATAGTCTTTCGATGTTAGCCTTTCGAAATCCAAGTCAATATAAATTCAAAATTTATCTGCTTCAACTTTGGTTTCATCATGCTTATCGAATTCGCATGGGAGGTAGCTCTATCAATGGAGTTGAAAGGATAGAACAATCTTTATGTAAATTTAATGAAAGGTATCCAAATGCTAATTTGATCGAAATCAACAAATTACTAGAAGATTCAATCGAATCTTTATCGCGGAATTTCTATACACCATTAACCTTGACTAATCTTCTTATCTCTATACAAACCTTATTAAAGGGTAAACAATTAGAGCCAGTATTGTGAAAACTTTTTACTTAACAACTCCCATATATTATGTTAATGATAAGCCGCACATTGGGCATGCATATACNACAATATTGGCAGATGTAATTTCACGGTTTCATCGTAATTCAGGCGAAGATGTATTATTTCTTACAGGATTAGATGANCACGGGCAAAAAGTTCAACAAGCTGCTGAAGAACTTAAAGTCCAACCCAAAGATCATTGTGATAATATGGCTCCTAGTTTTTTAAAATTGTGGGAAAAACTTCACATTCAATATGATGATTTTATCCGAACTACAGAAGAACGACATAAAATGGTGGTCAAAGAAATTATTCAAAAAGTATATGATGCTGGAGATATTTATGAGGATGAATATGAAGGTCTATATTCTGTTTCAGAAGAACGTTTTATAACTGAAAAAGAAGCAGAATCGGGTAACTATCGAGATATCAAAAAACTAAAAGAAAAAAATTATTTTTTCAAAATGTCTAATTATCAGAAACCTCTTATTGAATACATTCAACAAAATCCAAAATTCATACAACCTGATCATCGAAAAAATGAAGTATTAGGCTTTTTAAAACAGCCTTTGGCCGACTTATGTATTTCTAGACCAAAATCTAGANTAAGTTGGGGNATTGANCTTCCATTCGATTCNAATTATGTTACATATGTATGGTTTGATGCTCTAATTAATTATATCACAGCTCCTGGTTATAATTCTAATAATGAAAAATTTGATAAGTATTGGCCTGCTAATTGTCATTTGATAGGTAAAGACATTCTTACTACTCATTCTGTTTATTGGCCCACAATGCTAATGTCTTCGAAACTTCCACTGCCAAAAACNATATTTGCACATGGATGGTGGTTAAGTGGAGAATCCAAAATGAGTAAATCTTTAGGGAATGTCGTGGATCCTTTAGATCTGATTGAAGAATATGGAGTTGACCCAGTTCGGTATTATCTTATGCGTGAAATGGTTTTAGGTCAAGATGCCAGTTTTACTATGGAATCATTTATTAAGCGTTATAACAGTGACCTTGCAAATGATTTTGGCAATTTATTAAGTCGAGTCACTAATTTATTACAAAAGTTTTTTAATTCGAAAATTCCATCTGAAGAAGATGACTCTCATGAAGGAAGATTGATTCAAAAAAATGGGATAGAGGCCATAGATACTGTATGGAAATNTATTGAGGGAATGAAAATAAATGATGCAATTGAAACAACTTTACAATTTGTAAGAAGTGTAAATAAATACATGGAAACTATGGCACCATGGAAATTAGCAAAGACAGATTTAAATGCAGCAGAAAAAGTATTATATACTGCTGCTGAATCATTACGTATAAGCGCATTATTATTAGCCCCAATTATGCCAAATAGAACTATGATTGTCCTCGAAACTTTTGGAGCTGAGGAGACCTCACTTGAGTGGGGTCAATTAATATCTGGAAAAACACTTAAAAATCATAAGCCACTTTTCCCTCGAATAGATATTAATAAACTAAATAATGACATAAAAAAAACTAATNCAACTAAATCTGATTTGTTAAATGTGATTACTTTTGATGATTTCAATAATATTGAACTAAAAACAGGCAAAGTAATAGCTGTTGAAAAAGTAGAAAAAGCTGATAAGTTATTAAAACTTGAAGTACAGATAGGAGATGAAAATCGCCAGATTATTTCTGGAATNGCGGAGTATTATTCTCCAGAAGACTTGTTAAACAATATGATTGTAGTCGTAACAAATTTGAAGCCAGCAACAATTTTTGGCAATGAGTCATTTGGAATGTTATTAGCAGCAAAGAAAGGTAAAGATCTTACCTTAGTTACCGTTGATGATGGTAATGTATCAAGTGGGATGGAGATTTATTAATTAAGTNCACCAACAATTTTNCTTCCGTGATATTCCCTNGCGCCAATTTTTTTATGTAGATATTCCAAGTTTTTATTTGTTATGCTGCCTGCCGCAATAATAGTAATATTATTTTCAGAAACTTTAATCATTTTTTCTATGATTTTATAACCAGATTCTGCATCACTTTTTCCTCCAGAAGTCAATANACTGCTAACTTCAGGAATTGATTTTATATTTTCTAATGCAGAGAGAATATTTGATGTTTTATCAATCGCTTTATGATAAGTTACTTTCATTGGGAATGCATATTTAGCTAAACGATCAGTAACTTTAATATCAATTTCATTATTAATATTTAAGGCACCAAATACTACTTCCATTACACCAATAGATTTAAAAATTTTAATTTGATTTTGCATGGCTAATATCTCTTCTTCTGAATAAACAAAATTTCCACTTCTTTGCCGGATCATTACCTTAATAGGAATAGAAATTATTTCTAGAGCTTTCTTAATTAACTTTACATCAGGCGTAAGACCATCTAAATCTAATCGACTACATATCTCTAGTCGATTAGCACCCTTTTCTTCTGCTAGGATTGCTTCTTCTAAAGTTTCAACACATGCTTCTAAAAAAATATCTTTTTGTTCATTTATGCCCAAAGATAATACCAAGATAGTAAAGATATACTTATGCCGATTGGGTAGCCTAATGGCATGATTTTTTTCNCGCCAATTTTTATCCAAGGATAGTAATCAGTNAAATCTGTAAAGAACTCCTTAAATTTCACAGCAGGATTAACAATAAAATAACAAAAATCTTCAATGACTAGTCCACTTGAATAGGCACTTAATAGAATACCGAAGAGTTTTATATCCCATCCGAGAACAATAAGTGGGAGAGCAATAAGAGATGGTAGCATAATCACAAATAGAAAAAAATGATATGCTGGATAATAATATCCTCCAGGTAAATTAATTTTCCAGCCTAGTTTACGATGATGCCATGGGTTTCTACCTTCNACATAGCCTTCAACAAAAGCTAATGCTATCATTGCAATCCAAATAGCAATAAAAATATAATTAGTTGGATAAGACATATTTACCTTTAACAATAAAATTTAATCATTCAATAATAATTAATTAATTTTATACATGACCATCTGTTTATCTTTTTCACTTAACAATAAGGCTATTTATCATGAATCGAAAGTTTTTCTCCATTTCCCTTTTCCTAGCATTCACTCTATTAACTAATATCAGCTGCGATATGTCTAGTAAGNAAAAAAATAATTTTAAAGTTCAAGTAGATCGTTTTTCTGATATAGAAATTCTNCGATATGAAGTTCCAGGATTTGAAGACCTTAGCCTAAAACAAAAAAAGTTTATTTATTATTTATCAGAGGCAGCACTCTCTGGTAGAGATATAATATATGATCAAAATTATAAGTACAATCTAACTGTTCGTAGTACTCTTAATAATATTGTTCAAAATTTTAATGGTAATAAATCTTCAAAACAATGGGCCCAATTTATTGAATATGCCAAACGTGTTTGGTTTTCAAATGGAATNCATCACCATTATTCTACATTGAAAATTTTACCAGGATTTGATCAGTCATATCTAACAAAACTTGTTGAAAAGATTGATAAGGGATTNCCANTAAATGATGGTGAGAATATTGATGNATTTCTTAAAAGAATTATACCAATTATTTTTGATCCAATAATCGATGCAAAACGCGTAAACCTTAACCCTAAGGATGATATTATATATTCATCAGCAAACAATTATTATGATGGACTCTCTCAGGATGAAGTTGAAAAATTCTATTCTGATATGAAAAATCNAAAGGACCCAACACCCATATGGTATGGCCTAAATTCTCGATTGGTAAAAGAGAAGGGCAAAGTAGTTGAAAAAACTTGGAAATTAGATGGTCTTTACGGAGATGCTATCAAACAAATTATTTATTGGCTACAAAAAGCAAAAGAAGTAGCTGAAAATGGTGCTCAAANAGAAGAATTAGAATTNCTCATAGATTATTATCGCACCGGCGATCTTAAAACATGGGATAAATATAATATTGCTTGGGTNGGTAATACTGAAATTGATATTGATTATATTAATGGATTTATAGAAGTATATGGTGATCCAAAAGGGATCAAGGCTTCATATGAATCATTAGTGGAGATTAATGATTTTGAAGCAACGGAACGTATGAAGACTCTTTCAGAAAATGCACAGTGGTTCGAGGATAATGCACCTATTATGGATAAACATAAACGAGATAAAGTGAAGGGTATTACCTATAATGTTGTTAATGTAGCGATGCTTGGCGGTGATGTTTCGCCAAGCTCTCCAATAGGAATAAATTTACCCAATTCTAATTGGATACGAGCCAACTATGGCTCTAAATCTGTTAGCCTAGGTAATATAACCGCAGCTTATGATCAAGCACGAAGCGGTGGTTTTGTTAATGAATTTGCTTTAACAGATGAAGAAAAAAATCGTGCAAAAAAATATGGTTCTTTTGCAGGTAAGATGCATACTGCCATGCACGAAGTTTTAGGTCATGCATCAGGTAAACTTGAGAAAGATGTAGGGACACCTAAGGAGACACTTAAAAGTTATGCCTCTACATTAGAAGAAGGGCGTGCTGACCTTTTTGGACTCTACTATATAATGGATCCTAAATTGGTTGAAATAAATCTTGTGGAATCTGATGAAGTTGGTAAATCAGAATATGATGGTTATATAAGAAATGGACTGATGCTTCAACTTAGAAGACTTAAACGAGGTGAAAAGATTGAACAATCACATATGCGTAATAGAGCCTATATCTCTCGATGGGTTTTTGAGAAAGGACAGCCAGATAATGTTATTGAAAAAAAGATTATTAAAGGAAAAACTTTTTTTACAATTAATGATTATAAAGCATTAAGAGAACTATTTGGTTTGTTACTTAAAGAAGTGCAAAGGATCAAGTCTCAAGGAGACTATAAGGCAGCAAAAGATTTGGTTGAAGGGTATGGCATTGATGTTGATGCATCACTTCATGAGGAAGTTCTAAATAGAAGTGAATCGTTAAATGTCGCTCCTTATGCCGGGTTTATGAATCCAAAACTTGATCTAGTCATTGATAAGGATGGATCAATAACAGATGTGAAAATTTCCTATCCTGATGATTTTTTAGATCAAATGCTTCATTATGATAAAACTTATTCTTTTTTGCCTCTAATCAATAATTAATATATATGCTTACCGATACACATTGTCACCTATACTACGAAGAATTGAATAAAGATCTTAGGGCAGTGCTTCATCGAGCTTATGAACAAGAGGTTACTCGTTTTATCTGTGTTGGGACTAATATTCAAGACTCTAAAAAAAGCTTATCTATTACTGAAAATCATGATAATATCTTTGCCTCTGCGGGCGTTCATCCTCATGATGCTAAAGATGTTTCAGAATCCTTTATTGATGAAATATATGAATTGATGGAGAATGAAAGCATGGTTGCTATAGGTGAAATAGGTCTGGACTATTTTAGGAATATTTCTGAACCAGAAACTCAAAAAAATATTTTTAGAATTCAAATGAAAATTGCTCAAGATTTAGATAAACCTGTAATTATTCATAATAGAGACTCTGATGAAGATCTGATAAAAATTTTAAGAGAATTCCCTGATGTTAGAGGAGTTGCACATTGTTTTTCTAGCAATATAGAAATGGCTAAAGCATTTTTAGATATTGGCTACTATATATCTTTTTCAGGTAACCTTACATTTAAAAACAGCCACCTTCCAGAAGTAGCAAAAGAAATTCCTTTAGATAAAGTGTTAGTTGAGACTGATTCTCCATATTTAAGCCCAGAACCTCATCGTGGCAAATCAAATGAACCAGGAAGAACACGTTTTGTTGCAGAAAAGCTTGCAGGAATATTTGATTTATCTTTTGAATCAATGGCAAAGAAAACAAATAATAATTCTTCAGAAATTTTTCAACTTCCTTAATAATTTTGCATTTGAATGAAAAATAAAACTCATCCATTTCGAAGAAAATGGGGTCAAAATTTTTTGTCTGACTCAAATCTGCTAGATCGAATTATTAGAACATTGGATCTACAAAAGAATGATTCAATTTTAGAGATTGGACCTGGAGATGGCTTGTTAACTGAAAAAATTTTTTCAAATGTAAAAGAAATGGCAATCGTAGAGATTGATCCTTTATTAGTTAAACATTTATCTATAAGATCTGATTTTACTGATATTAGGATTATTCATGGAGATATTCTGATGCAGAATATTGAAGAAATACCAATAACAAATCCTGTCCGAGTGGTTGGTAATATTCCCTATAATATTACATCTTCAATTATTTTTTGGCTAATCGAACAACTGGATTATTGGGAAGATGCACATATTATGTTACAAAAAGAAGTCGCGGATAGATTGATAGCTCAAGTTGGGACTAAACAGTATAGTCGTTTAACCGTACTTGTAGGCGTTTATATTAATATAGAACTATGCTTCAAAGTAGCTCCGGATGTTTTTTATCCAAAGCCAAAAGTAGATTCAGCGATTGTTAGGTTCACTAAAAAGAAAACTCCGATTATAGCAGATACCGATTTTGTAAAGTTTAATTCAATTGTAAAAGCAGCATTTTTGAAAAGAAGAAAAATGTTAAGAAATTCATTAAGTGGCTTTGATTTCTCTGAAAATATCAAAAAAGAAATTGACTTTACACGACGACCCGAAACCCTTTCTATTGAAGAATTCGCAAAGTTATTAGGTTAATAAAATAAAAGAGCAACCTCTTGGGATAGACTAAAGTTAAATGTAGATTACCAAGCTTTTTTATCATCAATAATCGAGATTTAATTATATGGCAAAAGCAGCTAGAACAATAAATGAGTCTAATCGAAGTCTAAGTCAGTACTTAGAAGAGATTGGGAAATTTGAGCCCTTACATCCTTCGCGTGAAGTCGAATTAGCTCAGGCAATTAAAAAAGGTGATCGTTTTGCAATGAAAGAACTAGTGGAAGCAAATTTAAGATTTGTGGTATCTGTTGCAAAAGACTATCAAGGGCAAGGATTGCCACTCACTGATCTCATTAACGAAGGAAATTTAGGCTTGATGAAAGCTGCAGGCCGTTTTGATGAGACTCGTGGATTTAAATTTATATCATATGCAGTTTGGTGGATTCGCCAATCAATTTTACAGGCATTGGCAGAACATTCGAGGATTGTTCGCCTTCCCCTTAATAGGGTTGGAACTATTTCAAAAATAACAAAAACAGCAGAAAAGCTTGAAGCTGAAGTTGAACGTTCACCTAATGAAGAAGAAATTGGACGAAATCTTGAAATGACAAGTGATGAAGTAATTGATGCCATGAGAATATCTCGACGCCATCATTCATTAAATGCTCCTTTTCGTGATGGAGATAAAAATTCACTAATTGATGTTATAGAAGATGATGGTCAGATTGACCCAGATGAACCATTGATGGCAGAATCTCTTAAGGATGAGATTCGTCAGTCACTTGATACTCTTAAAGATAGAGAACAACAAGTAATCAAAATGTATTTTGGAATTGATCGTGATTATGCATTGACATTGAATGAAATTGGTGAGGAATTTAGTTTAACTCGCGAACGTGTTCGACAAATCAAGGAAAAGGCAATACGCCGCCTTCGTCATCGTTCCCGAAGCAAATCATTAAGAACATATTTAGGTTGATCACAGGAGGTCAGATAGTCTATGGTTGAAGTTACGGTTAAAAATGGCGAACAATTAGAAAGAGCATTACGGCGTTTTAAAAAGAAATGGGAACGAGCAGGTGTGTTAAAAGATGTTAAACGAAAAATGTTTTATATTAAACCTAGTGATGAGCAACGAGCTGCAAAGAAAAAAGCGATAAGGCGCCGGATACGGTTTGCGAGATATAATAAGTAGTTTTATTTAATTCAGCAATAATTTCAAAAAGGTTCGGTATTTTATCGAACCTTTTTTATTGTTGTATGATCTAATAATGATTATTCGAAGTATATCAGGAGTTCGAGGTCTTACACCTTCACATTTAAATGTTGATATGGTACGTGTATATGCAAGAGCATTGCACACTTATCTTGAANAAGGTTTAGTTTTTTTAGGTCGAGACAGCCGACCATCCGGGGAAGANCTACTTGANGTATTTACAGATGANTTGGTTCGCTTAGGTCGAGATATAATAGTTTGTGGTGTAGTNCCAACACCAACAGTACANTTTATGGTTGAACGNTCGGAAGCAGCTGGAGGTGTTATTATTACTGCAAGCCATAATCCAATTGAATGGAATGGTATAAAATTNGTTCGTTCAGATGGGACATTTTTTANTTCGGAAGATTGTCAAGCTTTGTTTGATTTAGTTGATAANGATAATCCAATTAANNATAATAAACAANCAGGGATGGTATTCCCCGANCAAAANTCTATTTTAAAACATTCTATAAAAACTGTTGAATTATCCTGTATTAATGCAAAAGCGATTCGGGATTCAAAGTTCAAAGTTGTAATTGATGCAGTTAATGGAGCTGGATCATCTGCTCTTCCGATGTTATTAGAGCAATTAGGTTGTGATGTAATTAAGATTTTNTGTGAGGAGAATGGGCAATTTGATCGTGGTACGGAACCTCTGCCNCATCATTTANATTTGTTGCAAAAAACTGTTCTAGAAAATAATGCAGATGTAGGTTTTGCTGTTGACCCGGATGCAGATCGGCTAGCTGTAGTTAATGAAAAAGGAAAGCCACTAGGAGAAGAGTATACATTGGTAATTGCAGCTGAAGGGTATATTAGAAGTAAACAATCAAAAGAAACTTTCGTAACGAATTTATCAACATCCTTAGCATTGGACAAAATGGCTGAACNGCATGGATGCTCAGTAGAACGTGCAGCAGTTGGAGAAATAAATGTAGTGCAAAAAATGCTAGAAGTTGGCAGTGAGCTTGGAGGTGAAGGTAATGGAGGTGTTATACTTAAAGAGGCTCATCTAGGCCGAGATTCTCTTGTAGGGGTTGCTATGGTATTAAATCGGATGAGTCAAGATAGGGCTCCAATTAGTAAAATCCATGAGTCCTTACCTCAGTTCTATATGGTAAAAGATAAAATTGATTTAGATAAAGTCGATAAAGATANANTAATGAAACAAGCTCTTAATATTTTTAAAGATGCTAATGTTAATAAGATTGATGGATTAAAATTAAGTTGGGATGATCGATGGATTCACTTNCGAGGGTCCAATACTGAACCAATTCTTAGGATTTATGCTGAAGCGCCAACAAAATCAGACGCACAGTTGTTAGTTGATCGTATTAGAGCCTTGATGTAAATGGAAGATAGTGTTAGAAAAAAAATTGCAGGTTTAATTGATCATACATTACTGAGACCTGATTCNACAGATAAAGATCATATTCAACTTTGTAAAGAAGCAAGAGGATATGGATTCCGGACAGTTTGTGTTAACCCTGATTTTGTTGATATATGTATTCAAGAATTAGAGAACACTTCAACTGAAGTCTGCACAGTGATTGATTTTCCAGAAGGNCTAGGGGACATAGAGCGTAACTTGGATGATTTGAACATGGTTATTAATCAGGGCGCAATGGAAATTGATATGGTTATGAATATTAATGCATTTCGATCAAAACAATATGAAGAAGTCTCCAAGGGAATATATTCTATAGTAGAAGCAGCTGGAGGAAGAATTATAAAAGTAATCCTTGAAACTTGTTATTGGGATGATAATGAAATTGAAATTGCTTGTGAAATTGTGAAAAGTGCGAAGGCACAATTTGTAAAGACTTCTACAGGTTTTTCTGAGTATGGTGCGAAAACTTCACATATTAAGATAATGCGGAATAGCGTAGGGGATCTGTTTGGTGTAAAAGCATCTGGGGGGATTCAAACTTTTGATGATGTGTTGAAAATGATTCAAGCTGGTGCAAATCGNATAGGAACTAGTTCTGGGACAAAAATTGTACAAGNAATAAATGCNCGTTAAAAAAGGACAAGAATTAGAATTAACNATTGAATCNTTGGCATATGGTGGGAANGGGATTGCNAGGGTTGATGATTTTGTTATCTTTGTAAAAAATGCAATACCTGGGCAAAAAGTGCGTGCCCTTATCTATCGGAAAAGAAAAGGGTTTGGAGAAGCATTTCCACTAGAAATATTATCTGAATCGANCCATTTAGTAGATGCTCCNTGCCCTCATTTTTTAACTTGTGGTGGCTGTAAAGTGCAGCAATTAAATTATGAAGAACAGCTCGCACAAAAACAACAGCAAGTAGAAAATATATTTCAACGTCAAGCAGGTATTGAAGGCTTTAAAGTAGATAAAATTATACCATCAACAGATATCTTTCATTATCGCAATAAGATGGAATTCACTTTTTCTAATAACCGTTGGGTTCTTCCAGAAGAACCTGATGATGTGGAACGAGACTTTGCTCTTGGGATGCACATACCTAAGCGATGGGATAAAATATTAAATATANATGAATGTCATCTTATGCCTGAGATNGGAACAGANATTCTAAACAANACNCGGTCTTTATCTAAAGAACTCAAACTAAAACCCTATGATCAAAAAACTCATAATGGCTTCTTAAGGTATTTAATTCTTCGCTTTGGCCATGGNACTGGACAAATTATGGTCAATATAGTTACTTCTTATGAGAATCTAGATTTACTAAACCCATTAGTAGATGGATTACTCAAATCTTTTCCGCAGATTACTACAGTCGTTAATAATATCAATANCAGAAAAGCAGATGTCTCCTTTGGACAGTATGAACTAACTCTNCATGGAAAACCAAGNTTTGAGGAAAAANTGGGAGAATTAACATTTGAAATATCAGCTAATTCATTTTTTCAAACCAATTCCATCATGGCTGAAAAATTATACCAGACTGCATTGGANGGANCTCAGTTAAGNNGCGANGAGACTGTATTTGACCTCTATTGCGGAACGGGATCANTNTCNCTTTTTGTTGCGCAAAAAGCAAAGGAAGTNCATGGTTTTGAAGTCATTGTATCTGCTATTGAAGATGCAACTCGTAATGCGGTACAGAATGGGATCGGNAATGCATATTTTCATGTAGCTAATCTGGATAATTTCTTCAAATTTGGTCAGGGNAAAAAATATCCAAAACCGGATGTAATTTTNATTGATCCTCCNAGNGCNGGTATGCATAAATTTATGACNAATTATTTGCCAAAATTTGAAGCAAAAAAAATTATATATATATCNTGTAACCCCTCAACTCAGGCAAGAGATACGGAAATCCTTCAAAATAAGGGATATAGCTTAAAAAANTTGACAGTGGTAGATTTGTTTCCCCACACCCCACATATAGAGTCTGTGGGCGTATTTCAGAGAAATTAAGCTAGTTTCCTATAGGNGGCGTTGTNTCTTTTTCACNACCATCACCGCCAGCCAAATATTTTCCTAAATCTGTAAATGATTGGCTTAGTGCAAGTGCAAGAATAATTGCAATTCCTGCAAGGATATANGTNTTATTTNTACCAATAGTATGAACACTGTGTGGNATAGTATCGATCATCTCTTTTTTGATCGCTTGAATATGGAGGTTTATATCTTCAGCATAGGATAGCATTTCATAGCGGTATAATTCATTGGTATTGGCCTGATATCTAAGAAATTCCCCCTTTAACATGACACGTTTAGGATCTTCGGAAATATTATTTAAAACGGTGACAAAGATATAGTCGAGATTTGCAGCTTTAGCTAAGATAGAAAGATCATTACTTAGTGAATCTTCTTTATTTAATAAAATTTTATCTAAATGCTTAAGATGTGACTTAGATAAATCTTCTGGTGAATAAAATTCATAAAAGTTTTGATTAACAAGACTTAACATCTTTTGATGAACCAAGTTTTGATAGTTTTCAGATATATTTTCTACTGATTCACCAACATAACCAACATGAACTAATTTTGATGCTTCTTGAGATTTTCCCCCACTCACTTGAGCAATAATAAGGTTTATAGAAAGAAAAACAGAAATTGGTTTATACCAATATCGCATCAATTTTCTGTGGGCGATGGTAATCCACTATCTCCTGAGCCCTCGCCCCATACGCTTGTACCCGCCATAGACATAAATAATAATCCTACAACCAATATGAGGCCAAAGAGAATACTAACTTGTTTAAAAGTTGCGGGAGACGCTGTTGCAGGGATTGAGTCCACTAATTGCTTTTTAATGACTGTAGCTTCATCGTTCATGCGTTCGTAATACTTAAGGACTTCATAACGAAATTTTGATTTGAGTTCAGCGTTATAGCGGTAAAACTCACCTTGGATCATGATGCGGCGGTCATCAGGGGATACATTCTTAAACTTTCCGGCAAAAACATATTTTGCTCCGGTTTTATCCGCAATTTTTTGAAAACTCGAATCAGAAAATTCCATAAATAATTGATTGAGTTCAGATTGAGCTGAATTTTGAACAGTTTGGGTTGAGATAAATTGATCGGGATTTATGCCTTCAAAAATAGAGCCCATTTTCTTTATTAATTCTTCTTTGACCCAAGGCTCAACATTATCGATTTGAATGCCAGCATAGGCAATTTTTGTAGTTGATTGACCTGTTTTTATTTGACCAAGTAAGAGAGTACTGGTAAGAATAATTGCTAAAGGTTTTATAATGATTTTCATATAGTAGAAATTACAGAGTTATTAAGATATGTGTGAAAAAAGAAATGGGCTCTATAAAGAGCCCATTTCTTACAAACAATTATACCTTAGCCTCCCATGAGACTTTGGTTTTTATTATTGACTGATATTTGGGTTTGCTCTGATCTCTCTGATAGGAATCGGAAAGAAGGAACCTGCTGGTGACTTCTCAACCGCGTCCCACATAACAGATGTAACACCAAATCGATACATATCCGGAAGGCGACGACCTTGAATAAAAAGGTTTGCATACCGTTCATGTTGGTATGCTGCGCCAGCATCTTCACTAGTATATGCACCTAAACCATCTATAGCACGAATTTTATTTAATTCGGTAAGACAACCTGCATTATCACCACCAGCTAATTTGCTTTCGGCAATAATTAAATGCATTTCTCGTGCTGAAACAATCGTGATTGGTGCGTAGTCTGTACCACCACCAATACCCGATCTAAAGATGACTTCTTCAGCTAATACACGTGTGTCTAGTGCGCCTGTAACAGGATCAGTTTTGTTTGGATCACCGCCCTTATCAGGGTGTGTAGGAGAATCCAATAGGTCCATTTCTAGACGTCCATTGATCTGCCAAGACATGTTGTTTGAAACAGTGCCTGAACTAAAGTTCATTTTCCATTTCCAGTCAGCAGTTTCCATTAATGCAAGAGCATTTGCAGCTGTGCTCGCACCTGCACTAACATATGGGGCAGAAGTATTAACGGGGTTATTTTTTCCCCATACTGCCTTAGCATGCTCTGTACGAGCCTTTAATCCATGAACTCTAACTTTCCAAGCAGCATCTGCTTTAGCATCAGCTTTACCAAGTAAAGTAAGTGCTTCATCATACATTTGTGACATATTCGCAGCACCAATAGCATTACCTGCTTCGGTTTTATCTGAGTAGACAAAATCATCGAACATATCGGCAACGTATACACGAACCATAGCAGCTGTCACATATGCCATCACAAGATCCTGAGGATCTGGAAGATCAGCACCTAATTCTTCTAAAATACTAACAGCTTTATCTGCCATCCAGCGTCCTTCAGAAATAGAGGGCCAAGCACCATCAACGAATTCATTATATACGTTGGTCATGCCGCCTTTATCTAATTGTCGCCAAGCATCACGAGAGCCAGTCCACACAACTTCGTCAGTTGCAACAGCATTCGCGATCATGATATTACCAATCCCGTTTAGGACGGTATTCCATGCGCCGTTAGCTACAGCAGCTGCAGCAGAGGGATCTGATAGGTCTGACTCAAGCAAACTGTTAGGGTTATCAACTTCTAAACTACAGCCAATCATCGAAAATGAGATGAGAAGGCTGATTAATTTCATTTTATTTGTCATGATCATACCTCCTTTATAATCCAACTTTTAAGCTGAAGTTCCACATACGAGGGATGGGAACACCAAAAGCATCGATTGATTGTTGAAAATCACTGATACCGCCATTAGTACGAGCAAGAGAGTTCAGTTCTGGATCAATACCTGAATAATCAGTACTCATCCACAAGTTTTTACCTGAAACTGCCATTGTAAGAGATCTAACTCCAAATCTAGCAGCAACTTCTTGATCTACTGTGTAAGATAAACTTAATTCACGTAGGCGTACAAATGAACCATCTTCTATGGTATTAAGACCACTATAAGGCGATAACGCTAGGAATTCATCACACCATCGTGCAGCAGCATCCATGCGAACTTGACCAGCTTTAGCTGGATCCATTAGCGCTGCTTCAGTTGCAGCAGCCTTTGGAGTATTTCGCCCAATCAAACCATGCGATTTACGAAATGCATCGGTAAGGTTTGTTATGTGGTATTCACCAAATCGAGATTCGAATAACGTATTAACACGAATATTCTTTCCCCATTTAACAGTTCCACCAAATGAGGCAGTGTAATCAGGAGTTGGTTTACCTAGATACCAACCAAGTGATCCTGTATCTTTAGCGCGGCCAGCATCAACATCTGCTTGAGTTGGAGTCAACATAACTGGATTCCAACCAGAGCGGACACCTGCACCACCAGTCTTGAAAAATTCAAGAAGAGCAGCTTGGCTATCTGCTTTACCATCGCCATTAATATCAATAGGATAATCAATTGATCGGTCAAGTTTCGCACCAAAATAAGTACCAGGCGCCCAACCTTCCGTTAAGAAATTGCGATAGCGAGGATAAGAACCACCGATTTTTTGTTCGGGGGCTCCACCTAGACTAACCACTTTTTCTTCAAGGTAAGACAGGGATCCAAATACATCAACACTCATTTGAGAGTTACGCATAACACTTGCATCAACACCGACTTCCCAACCTTTAGCATCTAACTGCCCAATATTGGAAAGCTGTGTGCTGATAAAACCACCTGAAGGTGGAAAAGCTCTTTGGATCAAGGCATCATCAACAACGCGATCCCAATATTGGAAATCAAAAGCGATCTTATCATTTAATAAACCTATTTCACCACCGAATTCAATTTCAGTTGATACTTCAGGTTTTAATGTTGGATCACCTACATTTCCAGGACGAAGACCAGGACCAAATTCAGAAGCCCAAGGAGAATAGGTCGTATACTGGTCAAATGCACCAGGTTGTTGACCTGCTTGTCCCCAAGCCATCCGTAGTCTTAATGTAGACACAGGACCCATTTGTCCGAGCTGCGTTGTTGGAATGTAAGATACATTCACACGAGGATAAGTAACTGTGGTGAAATCTGCACCAAAAGCACTATTTGCATCTTGACGAATACCAATGGTTGTGTACAACCAATCTTGGTAACCAAGTCGGGTTTGAGCCAAGAAGCCAGCCTCAACCGTTTCAGAAAAGAATGAGCCAGGGTTGCCTGGCGAGCCCAATGCACCTAGGACTTGAAGTCCAGGTCCAGGGAACTGCTGGCCACCGCCACTCATACTCTTATAAATTGTTGAAAACGTTTGGAAGCCCACAACACTTTCATGAGAAAGCACACCTGCAGTACCAGCATAGTCCGCTTTTACATCTGCAGTATAGACTTTTCTATCATTTTTGTTCTTATAAAGAGCACCCGCTGTGGCATAAGCCATTTTACCATCAACATTATAGCCAAATGGCGTTAATGCGGTACTCTTATTGAGCGTTGAGTTCATTCCAAATGTACCTGAGAGATTCAATCCATCCGTGACTTTATAACTTGCTTGGAATGAGAGCGTGGTATTATCGCCTTCGTTGTTCTGACTACGATAAGTTGTTTCACGAGCTGTCGCAAAGGCCATAGAGCCGGATGCATTAATTTCAGTTGAATGCTCAGGTTTTCCCATTTGAATAAGGGAAGTTGTTCCATAAATATTGTTATTATTTTGGATCGTATTATGGTCTGTGTACGCATAATTCATTGATACACGGAGTCTTACTTTATCCGTTGGTAACAAGTTTAGCGTAGCGCTTGCCATAAATTGATCACGGTAGTCATTGGCACCTGGCTTAGTTGGATCCGCAGCACCAACAGGCTTTCCAAGAAGGGTAGCTGTTTCGTCATAAGGACCATCACTATTCAAATACCGTAGACTAGCATAATAAGTTGCACCAGGTGCACCACCTCTGACAGAAGCAGAAGCAGTTTTGTTATTTCCCTTATCGTAGATCCAGCTAATAAATGGGACTTCTATCACCTCATAGGGCTTTAGACCACCTTTAGCATAGTCAGGAAATAATTTTGCCATACGATCTGCAGTTGCCTGATCTCTAGCAAAACCAGAGTTTGCTTTAAATCGGTCTTCAGGATAAGAACTTGTCATAGTACTTACTTCTACTGAAAACTCAGGCTTTGAGATTGCACCTTGTTTTGTAAAAATTTGTATAATACCATTGGCTGCTTGAGTTCCATAAAGTGATGCCGCCGCAGCACCTTTAAGAATCTCAATGCGCTCAATCGCATCTGGGTTGATTTCATCTAAGCGTGAGGGTGTTCCGCCAGGGCCCACTCCACTAGCACTATTATCTACACGAACACCATCGATATAAACGACAGGCTCATTAGATTGTGATAATGTAGAAGATCCACGGATACGGATAGAAGCGCCTTCGCCATTTAAACCACCATTGGGTAGCATGACAACGCCTTTCTCACGACCTTGAAGAATGTCCGAAAAATTAGTAATCGGAGCATCTTCCAAAGTTTCCATGTTTACAACTCCCACTGAATTTCCAACTTTAGATTTTTCCACAGCAGTACCAGCNCCTGTTACGATGACCTCNTTAAGGTTCAAAGCAGCAATAGACAGACCGAAATCTGTACTGGCGTTACCATCGGCTGGAACATCTACATTCGTTGATTTACTTCCGTAACCAATGTAGTTGGCATTCAATCGCTGAGCACCTGCAGGTACCCGACTAATGGAATATTCACCATTTACATCCGTGGCTGCACCCAAATTGGTACCGACCACAAGAACGTTGGCTCCCACTAGCGGATCCCCAGTATCGGCGTCAGTGACGCGACCAGATACAGAACCTTGTTGTGCTACTAGGAATGTCGTCATTCCTATAAGCAATAAAANTCTTGTACCTAATCTGGGAATGCTAAATGTATTCATTAAGCCTCCTAAGGTTAATTGTTTTCTCGTCAATAAGGGGTATAAATAGTACGTATATCTGTTAACTATTAAAGNTACCCTCCTTCTAGAGACTAAGTGTATTACTAGCTATAAGTCAATAAAAATAATAATAATTCTTTTTCGCAGATTCAATTACGTGAATCACCTAAGAATAACTAAATTATAGATATGAGTCTGTGGGTGAGAACATTAATTCAAAACCGTTTTTTTCAAGTTTTTGCTGGTCTTCTTATTTCAGTCNTTCTTGGTGGAATAATATTGCAATGGCTAGAGCCAGGAGAAATATCTGAAGGAAATACGCCTTTTTGGTGGGCGATTGTAACGATGACAACAGTTGGTTATGGTGATTTTTCACCAAAAACAACAGAAGGACGCTTATTTGCGGTATTTGTTATGTTTATTGGAATCTCTCTGGTATCACTTCTCACAGCTTCAATATCATCAATTTTTGTTGCACAAAAAATTAGGGAGGACAAAGGTTTGGAAAAATTAAGCTTATCTGATCATCTTGTGCTTTGTGGATGGAATCCAAATGCGGAAAGTGTCATTGATTCGATTCAAAACCTCAATCATGATAATAGTATCAGAGATTTAGTTTTAGTAAATGATCTAACTCCTGAAGAGGTAACCTCGATAAAAAATAGACATCATAAGATTAATATACATTTTATTTCAGGTGACTTTACCCATGAGGAGACTTTAGATAAAGCTAGTATTGGTAATGCGAATACGGTCATTATTGTTCCGAATGGGACAAGTACAGAAATGGCCTCCCATGATGAGAAAACTATATTTGCCACGCTAACTATTAAGAGTATAAATAGCTCAATTAGAGTGGTAGCTTACATCTTGCACCGCGAAAACTTAACTCACATAAAAAGAGCTGCTGCTGACGAGGTAGTTGTTAGCGATGATTATAGTGCGCACTTGTTGGCTTCACACGTTATTGAGCCTGGGATTCCCCAGACTGTGAATCAATTAATGGAAAGTGACTCAAATGCTCGTATAAAAAGAGTCTCAATCCCAACAAAATTTATTGGTCAGAATTATGCTAAATTGTTTGATTATTATAATGAAGAGAATGATTCCATATTGCTCGGTATTTGTTCTGAAGATGAAANTTTAGGTATTGGAGCAGTGCTATCTTCTGATGCGTCTACACTTGATGCATTTATTGAGAGAAAACTTAAAGAAGGCGGCATCACTCTCCAAGAAGAAAGCAAGGTTCATGTCCATATTAACCCTGAAAAAAATTATATGATTAAAGACGGTGAACAAGCAATTATAATTCCTTGAGGTAGTTATGAATAACGAACAATTGAAAAATTATAAAATCTTCGAAGATCTAACTAATGAAAATATTGATTTATTTCGCGANGTTTTAGAGCAAGTTGANGTGAAAAAGAAAGAATATTTCATTACTGAAGGAGTGGAGGGAGATAGTATATACCTTCTTTTAAAGGGTAATGTTGAAGTAAATCAGGTATTGACCCTTGCTGTTAATAAGGGAGAGATAGATAAGCGAGAAAAAGCTCTTATTAAACTTTCAAGTGACGATTATCCTCAATTTGGAGAAATGTCTATGTTTAGCGAGGGAGATCGAAGGACAGCTAATGTTCAAGCAAAGTCTAATTGCACCTTAGCAAAGATGCATAAAGAAGATTTATTTAAAATATGTGATAATAATCCAGATGTTGGATATAAAATTATGCGAAACCTNGGNAGAATTATATCTGGNAANCTNGTTAAGGCAAATCAAAATGTTCTCAAATTNACTACAGCATTTAGTCTAATTTTAGANCGGTAATTATAAANTCATATTGAAAAAAAACTAATCGATGTCAACGCCACAACTCGATAAAACGTACAATTGGAATAAGCTCGAGGAACGTTGGTATCAACACTGGTTAGACTCTAATTATTTCCAGGGTAAGACTGGCTCTAAAAAAGAGTCGTATTCTATAGTTATTCCCCCTCCGAATGTAACTGGTATCCTNACGATGGGACATGTATTGAATAATACTATTCAAGACGTTCTTATTCGAAAAGCCAGAATGGAGGGAAAAAATGTTTGCTGGATTCCTGGAACTGACCATGCATCTATTGCAACAGAATCNAAGGTNGTTCAAGATTTAGAAGAAAAAGGNATTAAGAAGGATACTCTTTCTCGAGAAGAATTTCTAAAGTATGCTTGGGACTGGAAAGAGAAATATGGCGATATAATTATCAATCAACTGAAAAAATTGGGTTGTTCTTGTGATTGGGACAAACAGCGATTTACCATGGACAAGAATTATTCACGAGCAGTAATCACAGCTTTTGTTAAGCTATACGAAGATGGATTAATATATCGAGGACATCGTCTTGTAAATTGGTGTCCTCAGTCTAAATCTGCAATAAGCGACGAAGAAGTTATTCATAAGGAAAAGAATGGTAAGCTATGGTATTTCCAGTATCCGATAAAAGAAACAGAAGATCATTTAATCGTTGCAACGACAAGGCCAGAAACGATGCTAGGTGATACAGCNGTGGCNGTTCATCCAAAAGACGATAGATATANTAAACTTGTTGGTAAAACGNTTATTTTGCCTCTTGTAGGGCGTGAAATACCNATTATTGCAGATGATTATGTTGATCCTGAATTNGGAACGGGTTGTATCAAAGTTACGCCTGCCCANGATCCTAATGACTTTTCTATTGGANAACGTCATGACTTAGAATTCATAAATATAATGAATGAAGATGCTTCAATGAATTCGGAAGTTCCGAATAAATATCAAANTNTGACCNGAGAATCAGCTAGAAAAGCTGTTATTTCAGATATGGAATCTGAGGGTAGAATCGATAAAATCGAAGATTATANGCATAATATCGGATATTCCGAACGTGGAAATGTGCCTATAGAGTTCTATTTATCTGACCAATGGTACTTAAAAATGGAGAAATTAGCAAAGCCAGCTTTAGAAGTGGTTAATTCTGGCGAAATCAAATTTTATCCNAATCATTGGGTTAAAACTTATAATCATTGGATAAATAATATAAACGACTGGTGTATTAGCCGACAATTGTGGTGGGGGCATCAAATTCCAGTGTGGTACCATAATCATGATTCAAAAAAGATACATGTTTCAGTAGATGGTCCAGAAGACCCTGAAAATTGGATACAAGATGATGATGTTCTAGATACTTGGGCTTCCTCGTGGTTATGGCCCTTTGCAGTNCACGATTGGCCAGANGAAAATGACGATCTTGATTCATTCTATCCAACGAATGAATTNGTTACTGGGCCAGACATTATTTTCTTTTGGGTTGCTCGAATGATAATGGCAGGTCATCATTTCACAGGTAAAAACCCATTTAAAAATGTATACTTTACATCAATCCTCCGAGATGAAACCGGCAAAAAATTCAGTAAATCCTTAGGTAATTCACCTGACCCATTAGAGTTATTTAAAGAATATGGAACAGATGCGGTCCGTTTTGGCGCAATGTTAATGGCTCCTCAAGGATTAGATGTGTTATTCTCGAATTCTCGATTGGAAATTGGAAGAAATTTCATGAATAAGCTCTGGAATGCTTCCCGTTTTGTTCAAATGAACATAGATGAAGANCTGATCTCGACAATAGATTTATCCAAAATTGAANTNGATATTCCTGAACGTTGGATATTAAACCAATTAAATCAGACTGCTATTGAAGTTAATCATCAGTTTGATAGATTTCATTTTAATGAAGNGGCNAAGTTGATATATGAATTCACTTGGAGTGATTTTTGTGATTGGTACATTGAAATAGCAAAAACNCGGTTTTATGGAGANGANCCAGAAAAAGCAGCTATANCAGCAGCNGTTTCCATTAAAATTATTAAAGGNATCCTTAGCTTATTACACCCATTTNCTCCNTTTNTTACTGAAGAGCTATGGACTTANTTCAAAGATNCNAAAGATAGCGACTTAATCGTATCNCCTTGGATTAAAGGNGATAATNCACAAAAAGATGAAATTGCAGATAGCTCAATTGCGCTTTTAAAGGAAATTGTGACAGCTGTACGTATGATAAGAAGTCAAATGAATGTTCCGCCGGGGAAAAAGGCAGATTTAATTATAAGAAATGTAAATGGAAATAAATCAAATATTGAATCTTTTGATGTTATCATTAAAACTCTTGCTAAAATAAATACAATTTCTATTGGAGAAGACTTAATAAAACCCGATCAATCTGCTACTGCTGTAGTAAAAAAAATGGAACTATTTGTTCCACTAAAAGGATTAATAAATTTAGACCAGGAAATTACTCGTTTATCAAAGCGTTTAGATGAGTTAAAAACCCATTTGACAGTAGTAGAAAAGAAATTAGCAAATCAAAGTTTTATTGATAATGCTCCTGAGAGAGTTGTAAAGNATGAAAAACAGAAATTATTAGATATGAACGATGAATTTGATCTTATAAAAACAAATTTGGATATTTTAAAATGAGAAAAATAATTATAACACTAAGNCTTATATATTCATTAATAGGACAATCAAACNATGCNATAATTACAATGTATAAAGATGANGTTGCTCTTNTAAAACAGCCAGTATCCTGGACTCTTGAACGTAATCAAAATACGATTACATGGGATCTTCTTCCTGTCGGGATTATTAAAGACTCTCCTTTCCTTTCCTTGGATAATGCAAGGGTGAAGATGCAACGTCTCAATCAAGATGTTTTCCGCTTTTCAGATCGACTTTTTGATTTTTTAGGTCAAACNATTGATGTTGAGCTAATTAATGGAAAAGGTATGTCAGGTAAATTGGTTGAAGTAAATGATAAAACGATTACTCTTCAAAGAAGACGGTCCGTTATTTCTTTTAATAGAGATCGAATAGATTATATAAATGCTTCTGGTTTAATGGAAAATATTGTGTATAAACCGTCATTAAACTGGAGTATTGCAAATGAAGATGGATTAAATCCTATTCAAGGAGATTTGATTTACCTCTCCAAGGGATTTGATTGGGATGCGATTTACCGTCTTATCTTAGATGAATCTGGAAACGAAGCTGATTTTTTAG
>NZWI01000043.1 GCA_002701875.1 Fidelibacterota bacterium | reverse complement strand
AGCAAATATTTATTAGCATTTAGTGATGATATTGATGGAGATGACCCACAGACTTTTGTAAAACTTGGTCAAGAAATTACCTTTACAATTACTACGAATGATATTGGTGGGAATCAGGTGAGCAGTAATGAACCTGTCACATGGTCTATTTTCCCAAATGATAAATATGCTACAATTCAGCAAGGAGCTGACACTAGTAGTTCGGGCGGTGATGCGGTAGCTAAGGTTCTTGTAACTTCAGCAGAGAAAGGTAAGGGATTCAGATTTAGATTAAGAGCGAATGTAGGTGGAGCTTTCTTAAGCTCAGATACCTATATAATTGAAGAATTAGTTACAGGGGCTCCACCACCTGTGCTCAGTTTAAAAATTACGCCTGAAGGTTGGTCTACCGATTCAACCTTTTCCTTGGATTGGGAAATTCCAACATGGAGCGAAGAACGTGATTATATTGGTGCACTTTTAGAGATTAAGAATGAAACCAAGGATTACGAGAAATACATTGAGTTTCCTTCAGGAAGTGTATTAAAGAATTATACATTTGACGTTCCTGAACCTGGTACCTGGCATACAGAGATTTGGTTAGTGGATGAATTGGGGAATGAAGATCAAGATAGCGCATCAGCGGTTACTGCATATTTTGATAATATTGATCCAGAAGATTTTCATATTTATAATCCCAACTCTTATGATGGAGATACTTTTTATTCCTCAAATAAGCCTCGTTTTGAATGGGATGATAAGGAAGACTATCCATCCAAGATTAAAGAATGGGAAATTTATACGCTGCAAACAGGAAAATATGGGACTTACGCGCGTTCAGATGTCACAACTGATGTTAATAATCCTGATATAGTATATATTGATGGCTCCAAGGAACTTGCAGATGGTTATTATGATTGGTGGGCAGTTGCTGTAGACTCTGCGGGTAATCGTACCAATTCTGCTGATTCTGGATATTTTGGGGTTGACTTGTCACCTCCAAATATTGTGCACAGTGCACCCTTAACTTTGATTGATGAGAATATGATTTCCCCAAACATAATCGCTAAGTTTTCTGATGCTGCCTCGGGTGTCAAGACAGGTCGACTTCATTATCGTAGAGCTGGAACTGGGGGTGGATTTGCTACTCTCCCCTTTGATATCACTTCAGATTCCCCTACGCTTAATATCGCTGGAAGTGATATCAAAGCTGATGGTGTGGAGTACTATATTGATTCAGAAGATAAAATTGGTAATCATGGTAAGTGGCCTAAAGATAAACCTTTTCAATCAGTAAAAGTTAGAACGGAAAATAGCGTATCCACAGAAGGTAAATTGACCTTAACTGGTGGAGTAGACTCCTCAAATTATATATTTTTCTCAATTCCCTTTGATGTGGGCAATGGATTGGGAGCCTTTAAAGCTATGATGGATCCAGACAATGAAGGACCAGATGAATTTAAATATAGACTTTATGCCTATAATAATGGCTGGCAAGAGAACCCATCATCGCTTACCATGGGTAATGGATACTTTTTTATATTTGATGCGGATAAATATTCAGATGTACTACCTATAAAATTTGATTTTGGGCAAGGAGTATCTACTGCTACGGACCCACCTTACCAAATTAATGTGACCCCAGGTCAATGGAAATTTTTTGGGCTTCCTTATAACTTCAATGTACCATTGTCCAATATATATACAGAGAGTGACGCGAGTTTGAATGATGCAGGAACCATTTATAGCTGGAGTAGTTCATGGTCGAGTGCAGGGTCAACGCTTCAACCTTGGAAAGGATATATCTTTAAATCAGGCGGTGATACACAGCTCAATATTGATGCCAGAGGAGATGGGTTTGGTAAAATGGCTGAATCTTTTGAACCTGATAATACACCTATGGATGCAAATGAATGGGTTGTAGATATTATTGCGACAACAGGTAATACTCGTGATGAACTAAACTCTGTTGGGGTTAGTTATATTGCTAAAGATGGCTATGATCGTTTAGATGAATTTGAGCCACCTACTGTACCCGGAAATATTTCATTAAGAATCGACAATCGTGATCGTGAACTTTCACCAGATATATATTCTAAAGATATCCGTAAACCTAATGAAGAAGGTCACTACTGGGATCTAGAGGTTTATACTCCAACGAATGGGCAACGAACGTATATCACTTTCGAGGGTTTAGGCTATGTTCCACAGGAATATGATATCTTTATTATAAATAAGACTAATAAACAAGCTCTAAACCTAGAATGGGAGAGTACCTACCGTTTTGCGAATACAGGNAGTAAAGGATATTTAAAACAAGAGTTAAGATTAGTGATTGGGACTAAAAAGTTCGTTGAAGATAATAATGCAGGTGTAAGTCTATATCCAGATGCATTCACTTTATCACAAAATTATCCGAATCCATTCAATCCTCAAACATCAATTAGGATGAGTCTTGAAGAAGATGCAAATGTTGATCTAATTATCTATAATTTATTAGGCGAAGAAGTTACACGATTGGCAATGAATGAATATCGCCCAGCAGGATATTACAATTTTATATGGAATGGTCGTAACGCAATGGGGACTAAAGTNTCAACAGGTGTTTATTTTTATCATGCCATGGTACGCAATACACAAGGTAAGACTGTTCTAAATAAAACAAAGAAAATGATCTTTTTGAAATAATTCTTTTCTTTACCCCTTATATAATAGGAGGGTATTCCAATTCGTAAAACCATCCTAATCCAATTATTATTATTTACCACTCTTGTATCTCAAATCAGTCGATATAGTGCTAAACCAACTGTTGCCTTACTCAATTTCGAACAAGAAGGTGTTAAAGAAGAAGATTTTGACTTATTTATGGGATACCTGACATCTGAACTATATAATACTGAAGCACTCATTATGGTTGAACAACACCAAATTGATGAAGTTATTTTAGAACACAATTATGATAGACCAGACTGTAAAACACAGGACTGTGGAGTTGAGATTGGTATGCTATTAGGGATTAAAAATATTATAGTTGGTTCATTCCATCAAATTGCAGACACCTGCTCAATTAAAGCGCAAATGGTGAATGTAAAAGATCGTGAAGCTGAAAAAACAATTGAAAGAATACATGTTGGAAATATTGAAGGTGTATTACCTAAAATTCAGGTAACAGCATGGGAATTAGCTAATCTTGAACCTTCAGCAGCTATGCTTGCTGCTGCGGGTATTTTCCCCGATGGTGAGGAAGATATATCAAATAAAAACCGATGGATAATATGGATAAAGAAAGCTGTTAATTATATTGCTAATCGCTGGCAGGGATTCTTATCTTTATTCACTAAAGAATAACATAACATTAATCGTATTTGGACACTATGAAACGTTTTTTACTACTGGCTTTAAGCCTAACAACTTTATTACTTGGTCAAAAGGAATTTGGTAAGATTTCACTTCCTCTAGGAAGAGTTCAGCTGCAAAAAAGTGGCAAAGGCGATTTTAAACGTGCCATGCCAAAAATGTCTGTTCATGAAAATGACATTATTAAAACTTTAGCNAAGTCTCGTTGCGAGATTACTTTAATTGGTGGTGGTAAATTGCGCATAGGACAAAACTCAGAACTTGAAATTACTCAAGCAAGTGTTAAGCCAATGGAAAAGAATTTTGGTGCAACATTAAAAAAAGGTGATGTTTGGGTTGCTGCTAAAGCAGCATTTGGTGANAAAAAGAATGTGGCTGTAAGAACCCCAACAGCCGTTGCAGCTATTAGGGGNACNAAATATCGAGCCAAAGCCGGTCAAGATGAAAGCTCTGTTCTAGTATATGATGGCAAAGTTGATGTCAATGCTGCAAAAAATGTAATTGANGCACGAAAACAGCAAATGAAACAAGGCGGACCTCAAGGAGCTGCGGGTGCCCCCAAATTTAAATTAGGACCTGTAACACAAATTCAAGCACCTACACAAGTAGCAGGTCCGTATGAAGTGTCATTAGAAGACTGGGTAAGCTTAGTTGAAGGCATGCAAATCAATGTTAGAAAAGATGGCAAATATTCAATGTTTAAATTTGATCAGGATACGGATGCTGGGTTAGACTTTGTTAAGTGGAATAAGGAACAGGATGCAAAAGATGGAAACTAAAGCTTGAAAAAAATATTAGATCAAATAGAGGACTTAAGTATTGAGTCCTCTTTTAATTTACTAACAGATTTTTTAAAACGTGTTGGTGCCGGTATCCTGATTGGATTAGGTATTGCTATATTATTTGGATGGCTTTCTTATAAAGTACCTTTTTTTAATTCACTNTTCGGAGGGTACGAGTTTATATCCTATGATTCAAGAATGAGGTCTCGCACCGCCGGAGTTGAACAAATGTCAATTGATGATGTTGTCATTATTGATATTGATAATACATCTGTTGCTCCAGTAGAAGAAGGAGGTTTGGGTCGATACCATAATTGGCCACATGCTTACCACGGNCAATTAATTAATACGGTTTCTTCGGGNAATCCAGCTGCAATTATTTTTGATATTATTTTTGATGAAGAGAATACATTTAAATATGATCTTGTAAATGCACTTGCTTCAGATAATCAATCCAACAATGAAGCACTCAGTAATGTAACTAATCAATTCTTATATAGTAATGATCCTACAAAATTTGTGACTGCCACATCAAATTCGAGAAAAACATATAATGCAATAGTTTTTGAGGAAGAAGATACTCTTAATTTTCTCCCAAAAATGGATTCTGAACCCGAAGGTTATAATTATAGTGATCATATTATTTTAAATGTATCAGATGAAGCAAAAAGAAGATTACCTAATGCAGATCGAATTGGGAATACTTACGTCGANCTACTTTCTTCATCTGTTGGTAATGGCTCAGCTAATTTTCCCCAAGATGAAGATGGTGTAATACGTAGAGCTCCCACAGCAATATATTTTGATGGTCCAGATCATGTTTACCCAAGCTTAGTCATGTCAGCGGCAATTGATATTTTAGGAATAAAAAAGGATGGGGGGTTTGATTATGATTTTGAGGAAAAAGTATTACGGTTAATTGATACTACGAATACGGTAGTAAGAGAAATTCCTATAGATGAAAAGGGCAGGATGTATGTCAATTATTATGGCAAGTTTCAAACCTTCTATTATTTACCTTACAGCTATTGTATTGACCCAGAAATGCTTCCACCTGACTACTGGGAAAATAAAGTGGCTTTTGTAGGTGCATCCTTACCTGGCTTAATGGATTTACGAAATACTCCAGTACAAGAAACATTCGCTGGTGTAGAAATACATGCAAATGTGATGCAAAGTATTTTAAAAAATGAATTCGTTATTCTTAAAGATCAATCNTCAACTTTTTATTCTATTTTATTAATTTGTATTTTAATGGGAATGATGATTTCATTCCCCAAAAAACCATTTTACGCTCTTCCTATTCCTTTGCTTGGGATTATAGGTTGGATGGTTTATGCGAATTTTCAATTTATAACTAATTTGACTATGTTAGAGGTTGTTCGTCCAGTTTTATCAATGATGGGTACCTTCGGAGGAATTTTTCTTTATAATTATTTTGGTGCAGAGAAAGATAAGCGTTTTCTAAAAAATACATTTAGTACTTATATATCTCCTGAATTAATTGATCAGATGTATGAAGCTAAAGAACAGCCTTCACTTGGTGGCGAAGAGGGATATCACACTGCTTTTTTTACTGATATACAAAGTTTTTCTGCCTTTTCTGAAAAATTGACAGCAAATGATCTTGTGGAGCTACTGAATGATTACCTAACTGAAATGACGGATATATTATTGGATAATAAAGGTACTTTAGACAAATATATAGGTGATGCTATCGTAGCATTCTATGGTGCACCTGCGCCTGTTGATGATCATGAATATTGGGCATGTTTAACTGCTGTTAAAATGCAGGACCGTTTAGCTGAGTTAAGAGGAAAATGGCAAGGAGAAGGCGACCGATGGCCAGAAATTGTTCATAATATGCAAAANAGAATTGGAATTAANACNGGNAGTTTAGTAACNGGNAATATGGGATCAACCATGCGGATGAATTATACTATGATGGGCGATACNGTTAATTTGGCAGCNCGCCTTGAAGCTTCTGCCAAACAATATGGTATATATATTCAAGTTGCTGAAGAAACTTATAATGCCTGTAAAGATAAATTTATTTGGCGTGATCTAGATTATGTAATTGTTATGGGAAAGACTGAGCCGGCACAAGTATTTGAATTAATATCAGAAGATGGAAATATGCCACCTGGCTATGATAAGCTTCTACCTGCATATAATGAAGCTTTGAAACTTTATCGTAACCAGGATTGGGTAAAAGCTGTTGATGCTTTTAAAGAATCTGATAAATTAGAAGATATGTTTCCGGGTAGAAAAACCAACCCAAGTAGAATATATATTCCACGGTGTGAACATTATCGTGATAATCCACCTGGCGATGACTGGGATGGATCTTGGGCACTAACCAAAAAATAGAATATAGATATTGAACCTACCGTTTTACTCAGAAGATGATGTAAAAGAAGCACTTTCAATGACCGAAGCAATTTCAGCGATGAGNAAAGCTTTTACGTCATTGAGTAATCAAATAGCAATTGTTCCTAATAGGATTAATTTGCCACTTAAAGATCAAAATGCACTCCACTTATCTATGCCAGCATATATTAAAGGTGGNAAATATATAATGATAAAATTAGTTAATGTTCATTTTGATAATCCAAATAATAACCTTCCTTTAATAAATGGGTTAATATTAATGATGGATGCTAAAATTGGTACTCCTATAGCGATTATTGATGGGAAATCAGTTACCTCATTAAGGACTGGAGCCAGTTCAGGGCTAGCAACGGAATTACTTTCAAAAAGTGATTCTAANATTGGTGTTGTATTTGGGACAGGTGCGCAAGCAGTNAGCCAGGTTGAAGCGATTCAATGTGTTAGAAATCTAAAATCAATAAAAATAATTGGTCGAACAATTGATCAAGCTGAAGAATTTTGTAAACAATTTGATTCTTTTGTGGAACCAGGTAATAATGATTGTTTAGTTGATGCTGATATAATATGTACAGCTACAACATCCGATAATCCGCTATTTGAAGTTGATGATGTAAAACCTGGTGTTCATATTAATGCTGTAGGTGCACATCAATCAAAATCAAGAGAACTNCCTTCNAATTTGATTCAAAAGGGGAAAGTATATATTGATCAATTAGAACCAAGTAAACATGAAGCAGGCGATATATTAATTCCTATAACAGAAGGAATTTATAGTTGGGATAATATNGAGGGAGAATTAGGAGAATTGATTGATGGAAAGATTGAAGGAAGAAAAAATGATATAGATATTACTATTTTTAATTCAATTGGTAATGCAATCCAAGATTTGATGATTGGAACTATAATCCTAGAAAAAAATAAAAATTGATAATAAATACTATTTCATGTTTCAAAAATAATTCACAATTTCAGGTATGGATATTGTTAACACGGCTACCCTTTTGATAAAGGGTAGCCGTTTTTGTTATAACTCTAGTAGGGTCACCTACTAGTGCATAAGGGTCAAATAATTATTGATTTGACCCCAATTTATTTACTTNATTATTTATTGGTGATTTTATGAATAAACACCNGAAAGCAATTTTATTATTAGAAGACGGTCGTGAATTCTGGGGGACTTCATTTGGTCATATTGGCGAAACCACTGGTGAAGTATGTTTTAATACTGGCATGTCTGGATACCAGGAAATACTAACTGACCCATCATATTGTAAGCAAATTGTTACAATGACATCACCACACATTGGTAATTATGGGATTAATAGTGAAGATATTGAATCATCAAAGATCCAGGTGGCAGGTTTTGTCATTAAAGAAGAAACTCAAGTACCATCCAATTGGAGATCTGAATTAAATATTGGTAAATATTTAGATGATCAGCAAATAGTAGGTATTCAAAATATTGATACACGTGCTTTAACAAGGCACATTCGAGATAATGGCGCAATGAATGGAATTATATCNTCAGTAGATATTGATATTACTTCGCTCAAATCAAAACTAAGTAAAATTCCATCTATGGAAGGATTAGATTTAGNAAAAATTGTAACAACAAAAAAATTATATAAATGGTCTAAAACTCCCAAACCATATAAAGTTGCGGCTATTGATTATGGTATAAAACTGAATATACTCAGATTATTAGATGAACACGGATGTGAAGTAACAGTTTTTCCCGCAAAAACATCCTCCGGAGAAATTATAAAATTTAATCCAGATGGGATTTTTTTTAAGTAATGGACCNGGAGACCCCAGTGCAGTTTCATATGGGATTGAAATGGTGAAATNATTACTTGGGAAAAAACCTATTTTTGGAATTTGNCTTGGACATCAAATCCTAGCTCTAGCTCTTGGAGCAAAAACCTTTAAGCTAAAATTTGGTCACCGTGGGATAAACCATCCAGTAAGAAATAATGAAACAAAGATTATAGAGATTACAAGCCAAAATCATGGGTTTGCTGTGGATTTAGATTCATTACCTGATAACTTAGTATCAACCCATGTTAATTTAAATGATAATACCTCTGAAGGTATTAGGTGTAAAAATATCCCTGCATTTTCTGTACAATATCATCCGGAATCAAGTCCTGGTCCTCATGATAGTCAATATTTATTTCAGCAATTCATAGATATGATGAAAAAATAAATGCCAAAACGAACTGATATAGAATCAATCTTAATTATTGGNGCTGGTCCGATTATAATAGGACAAGCTTGTGAATTTGATTACTCAGGTACACAGGCAACACGTGCTCTCAAAGAAGAAGGATATCGCATTATACTTATTAATTCAAACCCCGCAACAATTATGACTGACCCAAATTTGGCTGATGCAACATACATTGAACCAATAACACCTCAATATGTTCAGGCTATTNTTGATAAGGAAAAGCCCGATGCTATATTACCTACGGTTGGCGGTCAAACAGCTTTGAATTTAGCTATGGATCTACATCGTGAAGGAATTTTAGAAAAAAATAAAATTGAACTTATTGGTGCGCAAATTGATGCAATCGATAAAGCAGAAGATCGAGAAAGATTTAAAAAAGCGATGGATGAAATTGGTATTGATACGGCTCAAGGTGGATTTGTTCATTCATGGCAAGAAGCAGAAAAGCTATTAGATATAATAAAATTCCCAACTATTATTCGACCATCATTTACTCTAGGTGGAACGGGTGGCTCTGTAGCATATAATTATGAAGAATTTCAGGAGCTTGTAGAAAATGGTTTACAAGCTAGCCCTATAACAGAGGTTCTTATTGAAGAATCTCTTCTTGGCTGGAAAGAGTATGAATTAGAGGTTATACGCGATAAGGCAGATAATGCAATTATTATATGCTCAATAGAAAATATTGACCCTATGGGNGTTCATACTGGTGACTCAATCACCGTTGCTCCAGCTATGACTTTATCTGATAAGGAATTTCAACAAATGCGTAATTGGTCATTACAATGTTTACGAACAATTGGTGTTGAAACTGGAGGGTCAAATGTTCAGTTTGCTGTTAATCCAGAAACAGGTCGTTGCATAATTATTGAAATGAATCCTCGTGTAAGTCGTTCATCAGCATTGGCATCAAAAGCTACNGGATTTCCGATCGCTAAAGTTGCTGCAAAACTTGCTGTAGGTTACACTTTAGATGAACTTAAAAATGATATAACTGGTAAAACATTAGCTGCGTTTGAACCAACTATAGATTATATAGTAACTAAAGTTCCACGGTTTGATTTTGAAAAATTTCCTTCGGCAAGTGGCCATCTTGGTGTTCAGATGCAAAGTGTAGGAGAGGTTATGTCAATAGGAAGGACTTTTAGAGAGTCATTACAAAAAGCNTTTCGATCATTGGAAGTTGGTTTAGATGGATTAGAGCCTAAACCTCCATCAGAAGGAGATCCTGATCTTAACAGGGCACGATCACTTGATATGTCCACATTAAGATTTGCTACTAGTTTTCGATTATTAAAAATATGGCAAGCGTTNGATGAAGGTCAGTCAATTGAAGATATATATAATATTACAAAAATCGATCCTTGGTTTTTAACTCAAATAAAACTTCTAGTTGAATCAAGTGGTGACACACCCTTAAAAAGCTTAAAAGAAAATGGTTTCTCTGATAATCAAATTGGTCGATTATTAAACAAAACTGAAATGGAAATTCGTGCTTTAAGAAAAAAGAACAAGATTCTCCCATCATATAAAGTTGTTGATACNTGCGCCGCAGAGTTTGTTGCCCAAACTCCATATTGTTATTCTACATATGATGAAGAAAATGAGATCAAACCAATTACAGGAAAGAAAGTTATAATATTAGGTGGAGGCCCAAATAGAATTGGCCAAGGGATAGAGTTTGATTATTGTTGTGTACAAGCAGTGTTTGGTCTTAAAGATCAAGGTTTCAAAACTATAATGGTAAATTGTAATCCTGAAACCGTGAGNACAGATTTTGACCTTGTTGATCGTCTTTATTTTGAACCAGTTACATTTGAAGACGTACTTAACATTGTAGAATTTGAAAGACCTGATGGTGTTCTTGTNCAGTTTGGAGGACAAACGCCGCTAAAAATTGCTAATTCACTTGAAGATGCAGGTGTTCCTATTATGGGGACTTCTCCACAAAATATAGATTTGGCAGAAGATAGAGAAAAGTTTGGAAATATTCTTGATAAACTCAATGTTGTTTGTCCAAGATATGGAACTGGAAGAACATTAGATGAAGTAATTAAAGTTGCAGATGAAATAGGATTCCCAGTTTTAGCAAGGCCCAGTTATGTTTTNGGTGGTAGAGCGATGGAGATTGTTTATTCTAAAGATCAATTAATTAATTATATATCAAAAAATGCTGATGTAACAAAAGGTCACCCCATTTTAATAGATCAATTTTTAGAGGATGCATTTGAATTTGATGTTGACGCACTATGTGATGGAGAATCAGTTCATATTGGTGCAATTATGCAACATATTGAAGAGGCGGGCATACATTCTGGCGATTCAGCTTGTGTACTTCCCCCATATAGGATCACGAAAGAGGCATTGGATGAAATAATCAGAATCACAGAAGCATTAGCACTCGAGTTAAAAGTAATTGGTTTAATTAACTTGCAATTTGCTTATAAAGATGGGCAAGTATTTGTACTTGAAGTAAATCCTCGGGCCAGTAGGACNGTTCCTTTTGTTAGTAAAGCGACGAATGTNCCACTTGCTCGTATCGCTTCACAGATAGCTGCGGGTGCAAAGCTTTCAGATTTTAAATTAAAGAATTGGTATGACATCAAGCATATTGCAATTAAAGAGGCAGTCCTACCATTTAATAAATTNCCTGAAGAGTCTACATACCTTAGTCCTGAAATGAAATCAACTGGTGAGGTAATGGGTATTTCAACAACTATGGGTGAATCATTTAGAAGAGCATCAATTAGTGCGGGAAATATTATCCCTGACAAAGGTACGGTATTTATTTCTGTGAATAATGCTGATAAATTAGATCTTATTTCTATAGCAAGAGATTTTATTGAATTAGGGTTTAAAATTGTAGCCACAACTGGAACAGCGATAGAACTGAATCGAAATGGACTTCATGCAGATTCAATATTTAAAGCTGGGGAAGGGAGGCCTAACGTAGTTGATGCTATAAAAAATGGAGAAATTAATTTAGTTATTAATACTCCAATGGGNGCTCANTCCAGATATGATGAAGCGGCAATNGGTAANGCATGTATTCATAAAGGTATTGTTGCTATAACTACATTATCTGGAGCCGAAGCTGCATTAAGAGCTATTCGAGTTGGTGGGGATAAAATCAGTGTGAAATCAATTCAATCATACCATAATTAATTTTCTATAAATAAAATATTATTCCAACTTAAATTATTAAATGAGTACACCAGNAAAGCGCATTGCATTCCATACACTTGGATGCAAATTAAATTTTTCTGAATCATCTACAATCAAACGAGATTTTATAAAACATGGATATGAAACCGTACATTATAAAGATTCAGCAGATTTCTATGTGTTAAATACTTGTTCAGTTACTGAAAATGCTGATAAGGAAGCGCGTAAGTTGATACGTCAAGCTAAACGCACCAATCCTTATTCGACTNTTGCTGTAATTGGTTGTTATGCACAATTAAAACCTNATGAAATAGCTGCAATTGATGGTGTNGATCTTNTTTTGGGTACAAATGAAAAATTTAATGTATTAAGTCATTTAGAGAATCACCAATCAGAGTCTAAAAATAAAGTAATACATTCAAAAATAAATGATGAAAAAAAGTTCATTCCATCTTTTTCAATAGATGAAAGAACAAGATCATATTTAAAAATTCAAGATGGTTGTGATTATACATGTTCATTTTGCACTATACCATTAGCGCGAGGTAAAAGTCGAAGTGAAACGATTGAGAAAACTTTGGAAATAGCAGAAAATATTTCTCGATCAGATTCAAGAGAAATTGTATTAACAGGTATAAATATTGGTGATTTTGGTAAACATTCTAATGAAACACTCTTTGATCTAATTCAACAATTAGACTTACTCAACGATATTGATCGATTTAGAATCTCTTCGATTGAGCCTAACTTATTAACAGATGAAATAATTGAATTTTCATCAAATTCGAAAAAGTTTATGCCACATTTTCATATACCATTACAATCTGGATCTGATAAAATACTAAGTGGTATGCGTCGTAGATATAGAACTGATTTATTTGAAGATCGAATATCAATAATCAAAAATAAAATACCACATGCATGTATTGGAGTAGATGTAATAGTAGGTTTCCCTGGTGAAACTGATAAGGATTTCATTGCTACATATAATTTTATCAATTCACTTGATATTTCTTATTTACATGTATTTACTTATTCAGAAAGACCTAATACCGATGCAATAGATATTGATCAAATAGTTTCTAGAAAAACACGCATTAAAAGAAGTAAAATGCTTCATATACTTTCAGATAAAAAAAATAGATATTTCCATGATCAATTTATTGATCAAACTCGCCCTGTTCTTTTTGAAAGTATAAAGAACGATCATCTTGTAGGTCACACTGACAATTATATTGAAGTCCGATCAAATATTGAACCTGAATTAATTAATAAAATACGAGAAGTAAAATTATATAAAAACTGCGGAAAATATGTTGAGGGTAAAATTTTATAATTTAATATTCATCAATCATGGGGCAAGTACAGACTAAATTTCTATCACCATATGCATTATCAACCCTTCCCACTGATGGCCAATATTTATGTTCCTTTAGCCATTTAGCTGGATATGCGGCTTGAGTACGTGAATAGGCGTGATCCCAATTATCCTTTGATACAAATTGAGCAGTATGCGGAGCATTGGTTAAGGGATTATCATTTTTGTCCAGTTTTCCATCAATTATATCTTGTATTTCTTTTTTAATTAATATCATTGCATCGCAAAACTGATCGAGTTCTCTTTTTGATTCACTCTCAGTTGGTTCAATCATTAATGTGCCTGGGACAGGAAAGGACATAGTAGGGGCATGATAGCCATAATCAATTAAGCGTTTTGCAACATCTTCATCAGATATGTTATGGTCTCTTTTTAATGGGCGAAGATCTAAAATGAATTCATGAGCTGAATATCCATTGGTTCCTCTATATAATATTGGAAAATGATCTTTTAGCCTATGCGCCATATAATTCGCATTTAAAATTGCGACTTCAGTTGATAATTTTAATCCATTGTTCCCCAACATGGCTATATATGCCCAGGATATTGGAAGGATACCTCCGCTTCCAATTGGAGCCCCTGAAACAGCATGAATCGCTTTTGATGAACTTTCTATATTAGGATGTCCAGGTAAATATTGAGTTAGGTGTTTGGCAACACAAATAGGACCCATCCCAGGACCGCCGCCACCATGTGGAATGGCAAAAGTTTTATGAAGATTTATATGGCAAACATCCGCACCAAATTCTCCTAATCGAGAAATTCCAACCATAGCATTTAAGTTTGCCCCATCTAAATATACTTGTCCTCCATGATTATGAATTAATTCGCAAACTTTTTCAATAGCTTCTTCAAAAACTCCATGAGTGGAGGGATACGTAATCATAATTCCAGCTAGATGATCACTATTTGTTTCAGCTTTAAGTCTCAAATCTGATAGGTCAATATTCCCATTCTCATCACATTTAACTACTTCAACATTCATTCCTGCCATAACAGCGCTTGCAGGATTTGTACCATGAGCAGAAGATGGTATTAGAAAAATATTTCGCTGAGTATCTCCATTATCTAAATGGTATGCTCTAATTACAAGAAGACCAGCATATTCGCCTTGAGCACCAGAATTTGGTTGTAGGGAGCATCCATTAAGTCCTGTTATATCAATTAGCCAATCAGATAATGAATTAGATAATTCTTGATATCCTTTTGTTTGATCAGCGGGAGCAAATGGGTGCAGAAAAGCAAATTCAGGCCAAGTTATGGGCATCATTTCAGCTGCAGCGTTAAGTTTCATTGTGCATGAGCCAAGTGAAATCATACTTGTATTCAATGTAAGATCTTTTGTTTCTAGCCTATGCATGTATCTCATCATTTCTGTTTCAGAATGATACTTATTAAAAACTTCATGATTAAGAAAAGTAGACTTGCGATTCAGTGACAAATTAAAGTCATCACTTTGTGAGAGTTCTGAATTAAAGACAGAAAGAATATCATTTAGGTCATCTTGTGATATTGTTTCATCAAGAGATATACCAACATCACCATTATCAAAATATCTAAAATTTAAATTATTAGATTCAGCTGCTTTTACTATTTTATTAACAGAATTATTTCTTAATGATATACGTATAGTGTCAAAAAATTGTTCATATACAATTTTATATCCAGATGATTTTAAACTATTAGCAAGGATTTTCGTTTTATCATGGATTCGATTTGCAATTGCTTTGATTCCAATTGGGCCATGATATATAGAATACATACCAGCCATTACAGCAAGCAGCACTTGCGCTGTGCAAATATTTGATGTGGCTTTATCTCTCCGAATGTGTTGCTCTCGAGTCTGAAGTGCCATTCGCAGTGCTCTATTGCCATTGCTATCTACTGATTCACCAATTATTCGTCCAGGCATTTTTCTTTTGAAATTTTCTTTAGCAGAAATGAATGCAGCATGTGGGCCACCAAAACCCATAGGGACGCCAAACCTTTGTGAATTACCAACGGCTATATCGGCGCCTATTTCACCCGGTGTAGGAATAAGAGCAAGAGCCATTAAATCTGTTGCAACAGCTACAAGGGATCCATTATCATGTGCTTGTTTGCATATATCCCCAAAGTCAAAAATTTTTCCATCTGTACTAGGATATTGAATTAATACTCCAAATGTTTTATCGATAAAATTAAACTCATCTAAAGGCTTAATTATTAATTCAATTCCTATGGGTTCTGATCTCGTTTTTAGAACGTCTATAGTTTGAGGATGGCAGTCACTTGCAACTAAAAATTGATTCCTATCTTTTGTAGAACGAAACATCATAACCATAGCTTCAGCAGCGGCAGTAGACTCATCCAAAAGTGATGCGTTAGAAATACTTAACCCAGTCATCTCAGTTACCATAGTCTGGTAGTTAAGCAAAGCTTCAAGGCGACCTTGTGAAATTTCAGCTTGATAGGGAGTATAAGCAGTATACCATCCAGGATTTTCTAAAATATTTCTCTGAATTACTGGAGGTGTTATTGTTCCATAATAACCAGTACCTATGTATGATCGAGCAACTTTATTTTTTGATGCTATCGATTTAATCTTTTTTAATAGTGAAAATTCATCAAGACCATTCCCGATATTCAATTCGGATTTAATATGAATAGACTCAGGAATAGTTTTTTCAATGAGCTCATCAATGTTCTTTAGTCCTAATTCTTCAAGCATTTCATTTATCTCGGATTTTCTTGGTCCAATGTGTCTCAGAGAAAAGTTTTGTGTTGTGTCTTCAGGCATTTATTATTTACTAGAATTAATAATTAGAGATTATTTATAAAATAAATTTAGAAAGGAGATAGTACTCATGACCAATAGATTTATAAGTAATTCTATTGGTTTAGTTAGTGCTTTTTCATTTTAACGATTTTTTGTAGTAATCATCAAAAGCTGCAAGTAGGCTTTCTTGACGGGAATAAGGAGCTGGTGAATATTTTTTTGATTGAATCCCTAATTGTGATAATTCAGAAATATGCCAATCTTGTTTGTTTGTCATATCCCAAAAATTAACAGCATCCAATAAATTATAATCATTAGAATTGATAATATTTTTTTCAAATAACCATGAGCAATCAACTCTGCATTTATTTACACCATCAGGCCAAACAGTATGATACATGACATATTCAGGATGAAGACTGATCAACATATTGGGTGCGATTGAATAATAGTAAACTTTATCTATATTTTCTTTTTTTAAATTACTTAATGGAGGGCAACATAACTCTCCACTTTTAGTTACACTTTTTTTATTTTTACTGAAGTTCATATAGCCACCTAAAAATGGTCCAGAATAGAGGTCATTTTCACCACCTAAATATGGCGTGATAGCAGCAAGCTCAGGATGAAGTACAGGACAGTGATAACATTCACAATAATTTTGTATTACAAGTTTCCAATTACCAGCAACATTATATGATTTTGTTTCAATTGGGATTAGATCTGCAATATTCCAATTAGTGAATTTTTTTATTATCGGAGAAAAATATTCATTAAAATTTACTGGTTTATTATCGAAGTTGATAAAAATGAATCCTTCCCATTCTTCAATTGAAATTGAGTGAAGAGGATAATCCCTATTATTAAATCCATCTACAGAATCCATATGTGGTGCACCAATTAAATCGCCATTTAAGTTATAAGTCCAACCATGATATCCGCATTGTATTGACTTTGAAAATGTTCCTTTAGATTTTTCACAAATTCGTGTCCCTCGATGACGACAAACATTTGCATGTGCTTTTAATAAACCTTTAGAATCTCTTAATATAATTGCGCTTTCAGTTCCCAGGTTTACAATTTTATACTCACCACTTTTTGAAAGTTCTGTGGATCTGCCAGCACAAATCCAACTATTTAGAAAAATATTATCGTATTCTTTTTGTAGTATTTCTGAATTTGTATAGTACTCACGCTCCAATGTATGAGCACCTTTTCTAAGTGTTTCTTCTGTTTTTTTAAATTTCATCCTTTTAGTATCTCTCTTGCTGCATTAAATCCATTGGTTCCATGTAGACCTCCACCTGGATGTGTACCTGCCCCACATAGGTATAGATTATTAATTGGGGTTCGATATTGTGCCGAACTTATTGTGGGGCGCATAAACATAAATTGATCGAGTGTCATTTCACCATGATTTAAATTTCCTTCTGTTAGTCCAAATTCATTTTCTAAATCTAATGGAGAAATAATTTTAGTGTATTTAATTATTGATCTGATATTTGGTATCACTTTTTCTAAGGTATTCAAAACGTTTATGTTCAATTGATCCTTAACAGTATCGGACCATTCGGAATTTCTTAAATGATATGGAGCATATTGTACAGTTGTTGAAAGGACATGTTCACCTTTAGGTGCAAAATCAGGATTTAGTAGAGAAGGAATAAAAAATTCTACATACGGATTATCAGGAATTTTCCCATATTTTACAGAATCTGAAGCNCGCTCTAAATATTTTATTGATGGGCTNATNGAGAAAATTGTTTTCATCTCTTCATTANTGATNCCTTTAATNTCNGGNAGTTTATTTAATGCAAANTGTATTCGCGCTGTACTTCCTCTATATCTAATATTATTAANTTGTGTTTTAAAGTTTGGGTTCAAATTTGAAGGNCCAACTAGATTCATAAAAGTATTATTAGGGTCTAAACTAGAAACAATTTGTTCTGCTATAATTTGTTCACCATTTTCAAGAGTTACTCCATTACATTCATTTTGATTAGTATTAATAGATATAACTTTTGTAGAAGTTTTAATTTCTACATTAAAGCTCTCGGCACAGCTTTTCAAGATTGAAGGAAATGTTTCTGTACCACCCTTGGTGAATTGAATATTATGAAATAATCCATCCCCATGAACATGTTGATGTAAAAGATTATATCCCGTTCCAGCAGCATAAGGCCCAAATGAATGATGGTGAATACCCGCAATTGATATTGAGCTACGCAATAATTCATTTTCAAACCATTCATCAACTAATTCAGGCATCATCATTGGAGCAACACGCAATAGATCTACAATTCCTCGGGTTCCATGTCGCCTAATGGGCGTGAACATAGATCGCATCCCGAAAATTTCTTTTATTCCAACACTTGGTAATTTGGGAGGTGTTAATTCATAAACTTTTTCTAAAAAATGTGAAAGTTTATCAATATAAGATATAAAATCTTTCCATTTCCCAGCATCTTCTAGAGAATATTTTGAAATTGAATCGATTGTTTTATCTACATTTTTGTGAAATGCAATATGTTCACCATTTTTCCCCAAAACAATTCTTAGTATTTCAGGTTGTACTAATTCTAGACCACAAGCTTCCAGATCTAATAATTTAACTAAGCGAGGGTCTATCCATTTTATAGAATCATTAATTAAATTGCATTTAAATCCAGGTGAGAATTCAATTGAAGAGGCCATCCCACCTATTTTATCTCTTGATTCTAAAACAATAACACGTTTCCCTTTTTTGCCTAAAATAGATGCAGTAGTTAACCCATTTATTCCAGCGCCAATTATAATTACATCATAATTATTCATTACAGCGTTCCTAAAATCTTTTTAGCCGCCATCTCACCGGGAGACCCTGTAATGCCTCCACCGGGATGAGTTCCGGATCCACATTGGAAATAATTTTTTATTGGTGTTGTATAATCTGCCCATTTTACTGCAGGACGTAATGAGAATAACTGTTGAAGAGTTAGTTCACCATGGAAAATATTACCTTCAGTTAAGCCAAATGTTGATTCTAAATCTGCAGGAGTTAGTACCTGCCGATGTAAAATAATATCTTTGATATTCGGTGCATATCTTGAAATTGTATTAATTACTACATCGCCAAAATCCTCTCTCTTTTGATCATTCCAACCTCCGTTTATATCATAGGGGGCATATTGTACAAAACAGGACATCACATGTTTACCTGGAGGAGCCATATCAGGATCCAAAACTGATGGAAGAATAATGTCCATGAATGGTGCTTCTGAAAAATTTCCGTATTTTGCATCATCATATGCTTTTTCTAAATGATCATATGATGGACTTATAGATATCGCACCACGTAAATGATGACCATCACCAGGAAGACATGTAAAATTCGGAAGTGCATCTAAAGCTAAATTAACTTTTCCAGAAGAACCACGAATTCTAAAATTCTTAATTGCCGAAACAAAATCTGATGGAAGATCAATTTCGTCTATCATTTTTAAAAAAGTAAGTTTTGGATCTAGGCCAGATATAACAATATTTGAATTGTATTCATCTCCATTATCTAACACCACACCTGTTGCACGACCATTTTTGACAATAACTTTTTGTACGGATGCTTCCGTCATTATTTCTACACCAAAATGTTTTGCTGATTTGGCGATTGCCATGCTCACAGCACCTGTACCACCTCGCTGAAAACCCCAAGCCCTAAAAGCGCCATCAATATCACCCATGTAATGATGAAGCATTACATAAGCAGACCCTGGGGACCGAGGACCCATAAATGTTCCAATTATTCCACTAGCAGACATAGTTGCTTTCAATGGTTCGTATTCAAACCATTCATCTAAAAAATCTGATGAACTCATCGTCATGAGTTTTGTTAAATATTCAAATTGTTGTGATGATAGTGATTTAATATGATCTAATATTTTTTTTGTTGCAGAAATATCTGAAAATGAAGGTTGAATTGGATTTGGAGCTATTGTTTCAAGTATGGGTCTAACAGCCATGCCAATTTGTCCCATCGCCGGGCCAAATCGCATATAATTTTCTGCATCTTTTTTCGAATGGCGTGCTATCTCACGGTATGTTTGATCTGAATCAGCTGTACGAAGTAGATAATCATTTTCTAATGGAGTCATTGTACTTTCTAAAGGAAGAAGCTCTAATCCAAATTTTGGAAGCATCAACTCACGCATAACATTGGATTTCATTAAGCTAACGACATAGGAACAAACCGAAAACTTGAATCCTGGGAAAACTTCTTCTGTTACTGCAGCCCCACCTAAAACGTGCCGCCTTTCAAGGACAAGAACCTTCTTTCCCGCGCGACCCAAGTAAGCGGCAGCGGTCAATCCGTTATGTCCACCACCAATTACGATGGCATCATATTTTTTTATGTTGGGCATGAGCGTTTCCTCTCGGGGTCAAAAAAAGGAGTTTTTACCACAGTTGCTTTAGTTAATTTTCTGAAGTGTTCTACTTTTAATTCAAACTTTAATTCTGAACCTTCTTTAGCATATTTGGATTTAATGTGAGCCAAAGCAATATAGCGCTTAAGAATAGGAGACCATGTGCCACTAGTTGCATAGCCTACTTGCTCATTCTGATTGTACAAAGGGGTACTTGTTCTCCATGCTGTAGATGGAAGTCCAGGAGCTAAACCCACATCTCTATAATGTTTTTCAAATTCAGGCCATTCTATTTCAATGCCAACAAAACTCCAAACAGATTTATTATCCAACTCTTTAAGTAAGGATTGTTTCCCAATAAAATTTCCTTTTTTCATTTTGACTGCCCAACCTAATCCTAACTCATATGGCGATGATTTACGAGATTCAATTAAAGCATGTCGAGATGATATATAATCCACATCTAAAAGAATAAGGCCTGCTTCAACCCTTGCTACATCTAATGCATGTAGACCAGTTGGTGTAATACCGAAAGGCTTGCCTTTATCAATAAGTAAGTCCCAAACATTTAATGCATCATTTGGATCCATCCATATTTCATATCCAAGATCACCTGTGTATCCTGTTCTCGAAATTGAAACTGGAAAATCTTCAAAAGTTGTCTCCATCATCCAAAAGAATTTTAAACTATCTAGAGATTTAGATGAAATGGAATTAAGAATTGCACGAGAATTGGGACCTTGAAGGGCGAGGGCTGCTGTAGTAAATGAGTCATCTTTAACTACTACATTCATTCCTATTGAATTACTCTCAATCCATTCCAGATTTGGTTCTGCACTAGTAATTCTAAATTTGTTTTCGGAAAGCCTTTGCACCGTTCCATCATCAATAACTTTACCATTCTCATCGCACCATGGGGTGTACATAACTTGCCCTACTTTACAGATGCCAATATTACGTGTTACTAATCGATCTAATACTTGCTGCGAATCGGGGCCTTCTACTATATATTTTTTTAATGGTGTTATATCTAAGAGGCCGGATTTTGTTCGGATAGCAAAATATTCATTTTCATGAGTTAATTCATAGCTAGTAGCAGCAAGATAACCAGACCATCTACGCCACTCCTGAGATTCATTTAATTTAGAAGTGCGTTCAAAAAAAGGAGATACTTTTAGCTGAGTATTTGCGGTGTATGTATTTTCATAAATCATTATTTATAATCTCATGAATGGACGAGTTAAACAAGTAGGTCCACCTGCGCCCTTAATTGATATTTCACTGCCATCATATGTATAAACTTCAACACCTTCATCCTCAAGTCTTTTTTGTGTAATTGGATTATTACTAATCATGATCACTTTTCTTGGTGAAATTGCCAAAACATTACACCCCATAGAATCGTATTCTTGATCTGGAACTTCAACTATCTGAATTCCTTTTTCTAGAAGATACTGTCTAAACGATACTGGTATCAACCTAGAATAAACCAAATAAAGGTCTATATCAATTGGTGATATATTACTCATTAAATGAAGACAATCAGACGGTCCTGTCCAATGCGGTAACGGGACTGTGATAATAGTATCTATATAAGTTTTTAGTATAGATTTTAACTGCCGTATTCCTTCAGCATTTGTTCTGTAGCCTTCACCAACTGCAACGGTTTTCTCATCAATCCAAATAACATCTCCTCCTTCTAAAGTACCTGGAGATTCAATCCTACCGAGTATTGGTATATCAATTGATTTAAAGTAAGATGCAATATTTTCGGGTTCAGTCTGCCGATCTTTCTTCCCCATATTTGAAAGAATAACACCTCCATTTGATACAATGCATGGATCATGCGTGTAAATAGAATCAAGAGAAGTTTTTTGATCGATCGGTAGATAGTGAATTTCAATATTATTTAATTCAAAAATATTAATTAACTGTTCATAATCAGTTATTGCTTTATTGTAATCTGGTTTGCCTAAATAATTTAATTGTTGAACTTGTGAATCTATTCTTGACTGGTTGTGGTAGGCATCTTTTGGATGTTTAATTAAAACTCGCTCCATTTTTCCAACCATGCTTTGACAACCAAAATTGTTATTCAATTTACTCTCCACACCAATTAATAATTAGATTTGAGATGATCTTTATACAAGTTAATACTTCTTCAATTTCAACATATTCATTAGCAGAATGGGCAAGTCGGACATCGCCAGGGCCAAAAAGTAAGGCAGGAATATCAGCATGATTCGTAAAAAGTCGCAAGTCCGATCCATACGTCACACCCTCTATAATTGGATTTGAATTATTAACGTTATTATAAGCTTCTTTTAAATGATTTATTATTGGATGATTGATATCAGTTTGACCGGATTCAAACTGACCTTCGAACCATTCAATAATTGGTGGATTATTTTTTAGCCATGGATCAGAATTCGAAACTTTTATTATATGATTACTAAAAGCAGTCCGTGCATCTGAAACAGGTTCCCCAGGGAAAACTCCTAATCTGCCTTCAACAATAACAGAATCGGGAACAGTAGAATGCCATTCGCCACCTTTAATTGTACCAATATTAATTGGAGCAACACGTTCAGGTGATTCATAATATTCTACACTAAATAAACTGTGGCGTTCTTTTTCTAATTCAATTATTGATTGATTAATAATATTAAACTTTTCAATTGCACTAATTCCATCCCAACGCATCGCCGCATGTGTTGCTTGACCTGGGATTGTTAATCTAAACGTTAATGCGCCAGATTGAATAGGGCATAATTTCAAAGATGTTGGTTCAAGTATAACAGCAGCATCTCCTTTGTAACCTTTCACAATATTTGTAAGAGTTCCGCAACCTCCAGACTCTTCACCAACAACTGATTGTATCATTACATTTCCATTAGGCTCAAACCCTATAGTTTTTAAAACTTGAACAGCTAAGATACCTGAAGCCAATCCGGCTTTCATATCGCATGAGCCTCTTCCATATATACGATCATCTTTAATTTTTCCTGACCACGGTGAATCCTCCCATAATGTTTTTGATCCAGTTGGTACTACATCAACATGTCCATTTAAGATGAGCGATCTTCCTTTTATATTTTTATTCCAATTACCTATTACATTTATTCTTGAATCAGGTGAAAAACCATCATCAGAAAATGCAGGATGGTCTTTAATGGAATCAAAATTTACAGGAATGATTTCCGCCTTTAATTGAAGACTATCGAGTTTATTTAATATTATTTCCTGCACGTCATTTTCATCATTAGCTAAACTAGGCGATTGCACGAGGTTTTGAATAAATAATATTATTTCTTCCCGCATATCATTAACAGTTGAATTAATAATTGAGCTATAATTATTCACTTTTATTCCAATAATAATAAAAAGGTAATCCTGCCAAGATTAGTAGTGCCCCAATTCCTGCATCCCTGGGAGCTTCCATAATGGTATTGATAGTAAGAAAAATAGCGAATAATATAAAAATGATAGGTATCCATGGATATAAAGGTGTTTTGTAAGGTCTTTTAAGTTCAGGTTTTTTAAATCTAAGTATAATTACTGCACCAGCAGACATTCCGTAAAATATCCAGGATGCAAAAATAATATAAGTTATTAATTGATTAAACGTGCCTGTAAATGTCAGTATACAAGCCCAAACACATTGAATAATTAAGGCATTTGAGGGAGACTTATATTTTGGATGAATTGATGCTGCCTGCTTAAAAAATAATTTATTTTTTGCCATAGCATAATTGATACGGGCACTAGTAAGTATAAAGCCATTATTTGCTCCTATTAAAGAAATCAAAATAATGATGGTAATGATAGCTCCCCCTTTATTGCCTAGAAATATTGAAGCTGCATCAGACATAACTAATTCAGATCCTATCATCTTATCAAAGCCAAGTGCAAAAACTAAAACATAGTTAAGAGCTAAGTAGACAGATACGATAATTATCATACAATAAATAATAGATAAAGGAATATTTCGACCGGGGTTTTTTACTTCACCAGCAACATAAGTAATAAATATCCAGCCATCAAATGTCCAAAGTACAGCCACCATTGCTAGTCCTAATGGACCTACAAGTGAAGAAAAAGATGATTGATCATTGAAGAATGGTGATAAGTTTTGTGTTGAGCCGCCATCAAGAAACAAGCCAAGTAAAATGACTATGATGATAGAAGCAATTTTTGTGAATGTAAACCAATTTTGAAATCGTGCACCAGATTTAACATCTATAACATTAATTATCGTTAGTA
>NZWI01000042.1:3039-8677 GCA_002701875.1 Fidelibacterota bacterium | reverse complement strand
TATACACTTGAAGGTGCATCAATGACAGGTGCTGGTGGCAAGGTTGTATCAAATGCTATCCCCGAAGCTTTGGAAGCTATTGCTGTTCAAACGGGTGGGTTTGATGCTAGTGTTGGTAATGCTAACGCAGGTATGGTTCAGCAATCACTTAAAACGGGTGGTAGCAAAATATCAGGCTCTGTGTTGGTGGAAGGAATGCAAGGTGGTGATCCATGGGCTGCTACAGGCGACAACGATCTTACACTTACACTCCAAGGCCCAGTTGGCGATAAAGTTCGCTTTTTTGGTGCTCTTAGAAAAACTCATACTGATAATTATAAAACTACAAGCCGTTGGTTTACCCCTTTCACTATTGCGGGCGGAAATCCAATCCCAGATAAGATTGGTGGATTAACAAACTCTGGTGATTATGTTGTTTTAGANCACGNTAAAGGCAATATGGCTTTTCGTGATGGAGCAAATCATGANGGTATTTANGATCCNACAGCTGACCCGACTGATGAAATTCGTGGTACTGGCGGTGCAAATACCAGTGGCGGTATGTATGCATTTGACAATGTACAGGATGATTTGAATTTTAATGGAACAGTTCAATTAGATTTGAATCCATTAGTTATTCGCGCTGCATTGGCTCTTAACCAGTACACCTATTCTGGTGCTGGTCTTCCAATTCAAAGTATGTTCAATAGTAGACGTCATGAGAGTTGGGGCCGNAATTGGTTAATGAATGTAAAAGGGACTTACTTTTTAAANCCNANTACATATATACGTGCTAATGTTAGGGCAATGAATCGTTTATACGAGTCCTATGATAAAAAGTTTAAAGAAGAAGGCATGTTTACNGAAGGTCACAAGAGTGAACTTAAGGATTGGCTNAANTGGGGAGATAGAGACGAAGTTGCAAAGTTGCACTCCGATTCTACTTGGGCAAAGAACTTTGGTACTCCTGGTGGAGATCCATTCTCAGGTACCTACAAGTATGTTGAGCCTTCTAACTATAATNTAAACGGTTTCCGTTTTCAGCGTGATGGCGCACGTCGCGGTGGTTACAGTAAAGGTGAAGATGGTTATATTGGTTTTGATGCAGAATTTGTAACNCAGCTTGGTGAGCATGAGGTTAAGACTGGTTTAGCATATACTAGCTATACCTACAAACGTTATGGTTATGGTGGAATTAATTCACTGAACTCTAAGATCGGTCAAGATTCCACTCTAGTTGATGCTGTGAATGGTCAAACTGATCGTATNTTNACAGAAATTGTACAAGCCCGACTTTCAAGTTGGGTTGGNTATGATCCTTTGGGAAGAGACTGGGACGCTTCTGCAGCGCAGAAGAATGAATATGACAAACCACGTCACCCTACCAATCTGTCGTTTTATGTTAATGATAAATTTGAAGCTGGTGATTTAATTGTGAATGTTGGTCTTCGCTATGAAGCAATCAACCAAGCAAATAAAGATCTTAAAGATTATAACAACCCACCATTGGATAAGAATGCTACAATTGTAGCGGCTGATGATCCAAACTATGGGTTCAAGGATATGCCTACGCAAAGCTACTTAATGCCTCGCGTTGGACTTGGTTTCCCAATTTCAGATAAATCAACATTCCATTTGAACTATGGTAAATATGTACAAATGGCCCCAATGGGCTATTTATACCGTAGTCGTGGTTCTGGTGGATCTTCTTGGGGCTTATTGCCAACAAGAGAAACAAAGTTTGAAGTAGGTTATGGTACATTGATCGGAGACTTTGCTTCTGTTGATCTTACTGTTTTTACACGGAATCCTCAGGATCAAATTGGTGAAGACACTTATCGTCCTGATAGTTCACCCGGTATGAATTACTATGGTATGAGAAACCATGGTATTTGGGTGAATTCAGACTTTTCAAACATTACAGGTGTCGAGATTGATTTTAAAACAGCGCGCGTAAGCAACTTCCAGTTGTTTGCTAACTATGTATTCCAGGATGTAAGAGGAACTAACTCTTATCCAGGTTTAGGAACATCAGGTTGGGGTAAGCCAACTTCGATTTCTGCAACGCGTTATGACCAACGTCATCAAGCAAGTGCTGTTCTTGATTTCAGAACAGGCAGAACCGGTAATATAGTTTTAGATAATCTTGGTGCAAACCTTGTTGCTTCTTATAACAGTGGTCACCCATTTACCATGTCAGATGGTTCTATGGGACAGCGTGATGCTGGTGAAGGCGCATTGCTTTCTGATAATGACCCTCGAAATAGAGCACCGGTTGAACCAATCAACTCCTCTACTACTCCAGCTTATTTAAACTTTGATTTAAGTGTAGATAAGACTTTGGCTGTACCTGGAGTTGCTAATGTTAAAGTTTATGCAACAGTTACTAACTTGTTCAATACTCAGCATATCATTAATGTGTATAACCGTACTGGTGATGCATATGATGATGGGTTCTTAAATGATCCAGCGTTGAGCTCATTGATTGTTCAAGGTCGTGGTGCTGAATATGTCGAAATGTATAAAAAGATCAACTTGGCCAATCGCAACCACTGGTTGAATGACCATAGTTTTGATATGTTTGGTGTTCCTCGTGAAGTAAGAATGGGTGTTTCAGTATCCTTCTAAGGGTGCTGATCACAAGAATTAACGAAGTGGAGAAATTTATGAACTTCAAAAAATCGCTAACATGGGCACTTACAAGTACCTTCCTCTTGGTTTCTACTGTTTCAGCAGAACCGCCAAAGGGAGATAANGACGCTGGTAAAACAGCTGCTAGACTTGCTAAGTATGGAGATGCTGGCCCAGCAGATACGTTTTTNAATATTAACAGTTGGAAAATCCACATGGAAAACCAGGGATTTTTTGCATGGAATGGTACCTCACACGGTTCAGCCGGAAACTATCCTAAAGGGATGGGAAGTGTCATNTTTGCNGAAGGTATCCTNTGGGGNGNNAAGGTCNNNGANAAATATGGNGTAGANGCNANTGGTGAGATNCTNACNGATGGNNCTGGTGGAGGNACNCCAAGGNTTCGTGTNAANGGATCTATGTACAATACTGGTCTTAANGCNGGTAANGTNCTTNGAGATGCTANNGGTAGAGTTTTGANTANNAACTATTCAGAAAACTACCGTNNACAGCAGATCTGGCGTGTNAGGAAAGAATTGGAATACNGCNGATCTTCGNGGTGATATTGCCATNNTAAAAGANGCAGANCCAACNACACTTACNGATGCACAAATNGCTGCAGGTAAATCTCAGTATGANCATGATTGGAAAGANTGGCCANCNGATGAAGGTGCACCTTACGATGATGTTAACAACGATGGAGCATACACTGCTGCTACTTGGAATGCAGAAACATCCTCATGGGATGGAGATATTCCAGGAATCCCTGGCGCTGACCAAACAATTTGGACAGTAGCTAATGACTTACCAGATGAATTTACTGGCGGAGCAACTGTTAGTGTTTCTGAAGGTGGTTGGGGTTCACCTCCAATTGGTTTTGAAATTCAAATTACACTATGGGGATATGATTTCCCATTTTCTAACCCGCTTTCAAGCATGATGTTCAAAAGGGCACGGATTAACTATGTTGGTCTTCCTGGTGGACCTGCTACTGCGAAGTTAGATACAGTTTATTTTACTCAGTGGTCAGACCCTGACCTTGGTACTTATACCGATGATTATGTGGGTTCTGATACNACTTTGAGTTTAGGATATGTATATAATGGTAATACATTTGATGATCAGTTTTTTAGTTCATATGGTAGTCCAGTTCCTGCTGCAGGATACGACTTCCTTGAAGGGCCAAAGATTGATGCAGATAGTAATTTAGCCACGGGACCCGGTGGTAAAGAAACCACACTAGGTATGACCAGTTTTGTATATTTTGCTGCTGGTTCATCTGTAAGTGACCCAAGCACGAAAGTGTATGTTGGAACTTTGCAGTGGTTTAACCTAATGGAAGGTTTTTTGCCAAGACCTGAATATCCTACTCAACAACCATTTGTTGATCCTATAACAGGNTTAGCCGAAAAATTTGTACTNGCGGGCGATCCGCCATCTGGTGCAGGTTGGATCGATGGTATTATTTTACCTCCTGGCGATCGTCGTCTTGTGATGAACACTGGACCATTTCAAATGGTTATTGGTGACACCCAGGATGTAGTTGTAGGACTAATTGGTGGTATGGGAGGTGATAACCTTTCATCCATCACTGTATTAAAATACAATGATATTTTTGCACAGTTTGCTTATGATAATAATTTTTCATTACCGACGCCTCCTAAGGCTCCTGTTGTTTCTACCTTTGAAGGGGATGGATATATTACCCTGAACTGGGCAGAAACTGCTGCTTATGAGCAAACGGAGAATGTAGTAAACAAAGGCTTCAAATTTGAAGGATACAAAGTATATCAGTTACCGAATGCCTTGGCAGCGGGATCTGATGGTGTTCTTATTAATCAATTTGACGTCGCTAACAGTGTTTTAGTAATTACTGAAAAAGAAGTAGACCCAGCCACTGGCTTGATTCTTGAAAAGCCTGCCCACGTAGGTAGTGATAATGGAATTAGTCGTGTTGTGGTTGTAAAGACTGATGCTCTTAGAAATCGTCCGATTACGAANGATCGTCCATATCATTTTGGNATAAGTGCATATTCTTACTTGGAAGACAATGCTAACTCACCATTTAAATCACTTGAATCTTCTATGACAGTTGTATCGGTAACGCCAAAAGTGGCAGACCCAGGAACAGCTTACACAGTTGATTCAGGCGACCATATAGATATGACGCATAGTGCGGGTACTAGTGACGGACTNGGTAGAGTCACGGTAATTGACCCAGGTGTTCTTACAGGACAAGANTATGAAGTNACTTTTGCAGAAGATACTGTNACAGGATCAGNTACAAAAGGAAGTATTCTATGGAATGTTACTAATAAGACATCTGGNGCTAAAGTACTGTCTNGATATAAGCAAGGGNCTCTATTTACTGACCCCGGATGGCCAGCTGCTGACGGCCTTACTTGGTCAGTCACAGGTCCACCAAATGCGTTTAAAAACTTTATAGTAACTGCTAATTTAGATGGAAGTTGTACAGAAGCTGCACCATGTCAAGGNACTCAAGACTGGGGTAGTTTTCCAACATCTTACACTGGCCGTGTAAATCAATCAGATGGTAAAGGTTGGTTTTTCCATGGTGGTGGAGCATCTTCTAGTGGTTANGATGTTATGATCAGCCGTATCATTCGTGGTAGTGGCTGGAAATATCTAATTCCTAACGATTTTGAATATCGTTGGACTTGGGAAGATGACAACTATGCTTACGCAGCTTATACGAGCGGTTCTTTAGTAAAAGTTGGATTTGAGATGTGGGATGTAACAAATGGCTTCCGTATGGCACCATGGTTTTATGACTATGATGGAAACGACNNTTGGGGATTACATGCTAATGACCATCCAGGATCTGGTGGATCAAATGATCCATACACAGATTGGACCTATCCACACTTACCTGNTGATANATCACCAGGTGAAGGCGGATATNTAACTTGGTTANNNAATTCAATTGCTGCTGGTGGCGGTACTCTAGGTGATGGTGGAACTGACGGTAATGGTAACTATATAGCGGTTTCAGGTGTTACTGANTATT
>NZWI01000042.1:0-3034 GCA_002701875.1 Fidelibacterota bacterium | reverse complement strand
GGTNCNGATACTGGNCCTGAATTAATGGGTCGTAATGTATGGTTTGTTTGGAACCTAGATGATGTATCTGATGGAACCATCGATGCAACTTCTGGTCACCTTGGATTAAACACTGGGTTGGAAAAAGGTTCTATTCTTAAGATTGTTACTAATAAAACAAATCAACCTTCAGATAAATTCACAGTAACTGCACCTAAAGTTGAATCAACAAATGTTGCAGATGATGTGAAGAAGGTTAATGTGTTCCCAAATCCATATATGGGTTACCATGATTTGGAAGGAACCGATTCTGTTTTACCTCTTCCAAAGTATGTGACATTTAATCACTTACCAACTTCTGGTACAGTGGAATTTAGAGTTTTCAACATGGCTGGTACCATGGTTGCGAACTTTAAGAAATCAACAAACACTCAGTACCAAAAGTGGGATATGAGAAACTCTAATAACTTCCCATTAGCTAGTGGTGTATATATCATTCATATTGATATGGGCACAAATGGCACAAAAGTGCTGAAGTTTGCAATGGTCACTGAAGATGAATTTGCGAAACGCTTTTAGGTCATAAGGAGTAATAAAAATGATTAAAATCAAAAAAATAATTGCAATAACCTCCGTATTGGCCGTGTCAATCGGATCACTTGTAGCTCAGGGTTATGAGCTATACGGNGGTGGAACTGCTGGATCAGGAATGCGTAATGGTACAGCTGGTGCGAGTCAGTTATTGATTCCACAGGGAGCTAAGTATCTAACAGGTGGTGGAGCAGTAGCTAATGCCACTGGTGTTGGTGCAGCTTACTGGAATCCTGCTGGTGTTGCACGTGCTGGTGCTAGTCTTGAAACAACGTTTTCTAACCGTTCCTACATTGCGGATATGTCCGTAGTGCACGCAGGAGCAGGTTTGAAGCTTGGAGCTAATGCATTTGCTGTTACGATCCGTTCTATTGATATTGGTGAAATTCCTGTAACAACTGTTTGGGCACCAGATGGAACTGGAGAGAAATTCTCCCCATCTAACTTTACTGCTGGATTAACTTATTCTCGCATGATGTCTACTAAGACATCCATGGGAGTTTCTGTTAATGCTAGTTCTGAAAAGTTCAANCGAGTTGGTGGAAATTCACTATCTATTGATGCCGGTGTACAATACACTGATTTCTTAGATGTAGAAGGACTTGATGTAGGTGTNGCTGTAAGAAACTTTGGGCGCCCAACGCGCTATGAAGGTTCTGGTCTATTAGTTAAGGCTATTGCTGTAGGTAGTGATCGTCTAACACAGCTTTATAATGTTCAACCAGCTGAAGCTGACCTTCCTATGCTTTTTGAGCTAGGTGCCAGCTACTCAGTTGGGACTGCAATCCAAGTTGCTGGTTCTTACGAAAGTAATAACTTTGAACAGGATAAGTTGAAACTAATGGGATCCTATACTCTACCAGGCTTGGCAGCAGTTCGTGTTGGACTTCTACAAGATATGGAGACAGTTGAGTTTAAAGATGATCCGCTAACCACTACAGTAGATGAAAGTGATGCAAAGATTGAAAATATCTTTTCAGGAGCTTCATTTGGTGGTTCTATTTATCTTCAAAAGATGCTTGGAATTAATGCATCCATAGATGTTGCATATATTCCTGCAAAGTATTTTGATGGTAATACAATCTTTACACTTAATGTTGGTTTCTAAGTAGACTAATATTATACTTAATTAAAGCCCTGTTTATTTAATGAACGGGGCTTTTTTTTTACCCAATCCTGATTAATTTATTGGTATGATATACCGCTCTTCCTTTTATACTATTCTTACAGTTTTCTTATTTATTCAAGGTTGTTCTTCTAAAAAACAATCAGCTGGAGATTTTTCACTATCAAATTTTGATGTTAAAGAGAGCACCATAGCTTATTCTGATTTTATTGGATCCAATGACTGCCAAACGTGTCACTTAGATATATATAGCGAATGGAAAATATCTACACATGGACAAGCTGGGGGTATTCCAAATTCAGATCGAGTCATAGCTCCCTTTACAAGCGAACCTATCCAATTAGCAGATGCAATTGTTTATCCTGAGAAAAAGAATGGTATATATCAGTTTAGGATTAGATATAAAGAATCAGAATATGAGGAGGTAATACGTGTTGAAGCTGTTATAGGGAAAGGATTTCTTTATGGAGGTGGAACACAAACTTTTTTTGGGGAATACCCAGATGGGACNTATCGCTTTCTTCCATTTGATTTCAGTAAGGATGAGTCTTCTTGGTTTGTTCAACTAAAATCTGATGAAAAATGGGCAAAGATTAATAAATCTATTGGAATGATTGATTTATATAATTGGCCTCCGCATCGTGTATTGGGAGAAGTTGAAGATATCTCAAACTGTCAGCAGTGTCATGGAAGCCAGATTATTNCAGAAAAACTTGATAGTGGGTATGATACAAAATTTGTATCACTTTCTGTAAACTGTGAATCTTGTCATGGTCCAGCAAAGAATCATGTGACAATAATGTCCAATATTGTAAAAAACATTGTTAATACAAAANAATCAATAGGTATTGCAAGTTTATCTGGCCAACAGCCAAAAGAGAGTCTGGATCTATGTTTTCAATGTCATGCAGTTAAAACACCCTTAAAACCAGGATACTTACCTGGCGAAAACCTATCTGAGTTTTATTCATTGAGAATGGCACTTCTAGGCAATGAAAATCCATATAGCATAGATGGAAGAATTAAATCTTTTGGGTATCAACAGAACCATTTATTTAGCGACTGTTTTTTGAGTGGATCTATGACATGTATTAGTTGTCATAATCCTCATAGTCAGAATTATCAGGATATCAACAGAATCGCATTAATAGATCGATTTGATGATAGGCAGTGTACATCATGCCATATGGCCAAAATTAACGATATTTCATCACATACCTTTCATGATGCAGAATCTGAAGGAAGTAGCTGTATTTCATGCCATATGCCCTTTAGACAGCAACGTGCGATAGGAACTGAAATCAAATATACTCGATCGGATCATACAATCTCAATTCC
>NZWI01000041.1 GCA_002701875.1 Fidelibacterota bacterium | reverse complement strand
TTAATGAATCAGGAAAAGAGAGCCCATATCGCAATCGAACTATTCAGGATAATCTTGATTTATTTAAAAGAATGAAAAATGGTGAATTTCAAGATGGATCAAAGACATTAAGAGCCAAAATTGACATGGCTCACNCCAATATGAATATGCGAGATCCGGTCATNTATCGTATTCTNCATGCNTNNCATCATAGAACAGAAAATGAATGGTGTATATATCCAATGTATGATTGGGCCCATGGACTCGAAGATTCCATTGAAGGNATTACTCATTCATTGTGNTCACTAGAATTTGAAGATCACCGACTCATCTATGATTGGTTTTTGGAACAATTAAATGTATATCACCCNCAACAAATTGAATTTGCACGTCTTAATTTGAGTTATACAGTATTATCTAAAAGAATGTTAAAAATCTTAGTTAATGATAATCANGTTGATGGTTGGGATGACCCTAGAATGCCTACAATATCTGGATTTAGAAGAAGAGGATATACTCCACAATCAATTCGTTTATTTATGGATGAAATAGGTGTCGCAAAAAGAAACAACGTAATGGATATCGCTAAACTTGAATCAACTCTTCGTGAGGATTTAAATAAACGGTGCGAACGTAGAATGGGGGTCATAAATCCACTTAAGGTTGTTATTACTAACTATCCAGAANATCAGGAAGAATTACTGAACGCAATCAATAATCCTGAAGATGAATCAGCTGGAATAAGGCAAGTTCCTTTNTCGAAAGAAATTTTTATTGAACGTGATGATTTTATGGAGGAGCCTCCAAAAAAATTCTTTAGGCTAGGTCTTGGAAGAGAAGTCCGTTTACGCTATGCCTATTATGTCACATGCAATGATNTAATAAAAGATAGNAGNGGAAATATNATNGAAATACATTGNACNTATGATCCNGAAACCAAGGGTGGTCGCTCTTCAGATGGTCGCAAAGTAAAAGGTACACTTCATTGGGTTTCTTTAGCACATGCTATAAATGCTGAAGTTCGTTTATATGATAGGTTATTTAAGGTACCCGATCCAAGCATAGAGAGTGATTTNTTAAAAGCATTGAACCCTAATTCACTCACGGTTATGAATGACTGTAAACTAGAACCTGATTTGCAAAATTCAATAATTGGAAAAACTTACCAATTTGAACGATTGGGATATTTTTGTAAAGATCAAAATTCTCAAGAAATACACATTTTTAACAGAACGGTCCCCCTAAGAGACTCTTGGGCAAAAATAGAAAAACAAGGTATTTAGTTAAAAAAAAATAGCATTGAGAATGGTAAGTAAAATCATCTAATTTGAAGGTTTATGCGGACGATAACTAAAACTCTTATTACTACATTACTATTAAATGTCGCAATTATTGGTGCGCCACCAATATTGAATGTGTATATAATTCCTTTCGATAATATTAAAAATGATGCAGCAATTGGTTGGCTTTCAGATGCATTATCTGAAATGATTAATTCTGAATTAAGTAAGCATGATAGAATTTATCTCAAAGATCAATCAGGGCTAGAGGAAGTCATGACAAATCGCTCACTTTTGTTACAACAAAGGCCAGGGACTAAGAACTTACTATTTCTTGGCAAGTATGAAAGATCTCTAGACAAAATTTCTATATCACTACAATTGATTGATATAACGACTTGGGATGAGCTAGATAAACGTAAGGTNCGCGGTAGTTATAATGATGTTACNGGGATAAACAGGTCACTAAGAGAATCGATTAATACAATGATGACGCCATATTTGCCAAAGCCTGTTAAGAGTCCTTATCCAACATTAACTGAAGGTAAAAGAATGCGAGAGCCGCCTAGCTATGCGGAAAAAGCAATAAATATGAGTTCAGCAATTGATTTAGCTATCGATGAGTTAGAAAAAGAATTAGATATTAGTATTGGTGCTAGGGGTGAAGTGAGTGATAAAGATTTAAAAGAAGACAATGGTGAATGGGTTTTNGATTTTTCAAAGGACAATTATGAAGATAATCGCCCTGAAAATGATTTGAATACTACAATGATGATAGATGTTTTAAATAATTTGATGGAAAGNCCTTACCAAGTAAAATTGGATCGACCTCAATTCAATTATGATTCAAACAATAAAAAAGAGTTTCAAGTTGTTTTAAATGTCGATTATAAGCTTAAAGGTAATGTCATTAAAGATATGCTTAAATCACTACCATATTCTGGATTAAAGCAAGATGGAAGTCTAACGGTATTCTATTTTAATAAAGACAAGTATAATTTTCCAGCTGATATATCTAAAAAGATTCAACTTGGAGAGTATAGAACTATACCNGTTATTCAACTTCAAGATTCTAATCAGAGGCCTCTAGTTGTAATTGTAGACNCTGCTGATAAAGAATTACATGATTTAACTAGTAATAAAATAATATATAAACCATTNCATTTCTTTTCTCCATTAATGAATTTTACAGTTGGAGGATGGTCNATGCAAGTTGCTCTGGAAACTGTTGATATACCTGTAGAGTATATTTTTAATATGGATGTCACTACTGCGAATAGTATTAGTCGAATCAGTTTAAAATTTATTCCTGAGAATGAATTAAATACTTATTTAGGTAGGTTGCTATAATTTTTACTAAAAAATGATAAAGAAATTTTTCTTTATTTTTTATCTCTTTCTCACTTTTTTGATTTCTCAAAATGTTTCTCCCAACCTAACTTTGAAGAAAATGAATGGAAAATCCGTTAAATTGAGTGAGTATCTTAATAAAGGACCAGTACTTATTAATTTTTGGGCTACTTGGTGTTCACCATGCAAGAAGGAAATGGTATTTTTAGATGAATTTGAAAGGCGATATAAAGATAATGGATTATCAATTTTATCGATTAGCATAGATAGTCAAAAAAGTTTAGCGCATGTCAGAAGTTATATCCGAGCAAATAACTATACATATGATGTATTTCTTGANCCAAATAGGCAAGTATTTAAAAAACTAAATGGCAATTTAATGCCTACAAATGTATTGATTGATAAAGATGGAAAAGTCCTTTGGCGACATTATGGATATATTCCAGGTGATGAGAAAAATATGGACCTCAAATTGCGTTCAGCTCTAAAATTAAATTTTTGATTGCAAATATTATATATTTTCGNCGACTTATTACTACATTNGTNCTCTATAATNTATTAAACGGGCAAATCAACATCACTGGCACATCATCTATAGGATATGGCTCCAGTAAAAACAATTTTAGTTTTAATGACAATCGAATTGACATAAATGGGGATTGGAATTATTGGACAGGATGGTTACAACTAGAACATGCCCAACCTCCACAATTGGGTCGAAGNTTCTCAGGTTTACGAAAAATTAGATTTGAGTATAGTAAAGAGTCTTTTACTATAAAATTAGGGGATATTTATGAATTTTGGGGTAATGGGCTGGCACTTAATATGGTAGATGACCAGTCAATTGATTTAGATACGGGAATACGTGGTGGATTAATTAATTGGTCAGATAATGTTTATAGTTTTGAGGTATTGGCTGGCATGCAGGATATTTGGCGTATTTCTAACCAAGTAATAGGATTTAATGATCGAGTGCCAAATTATGAAATTGAAAATACGATTTATGGACTAAGAGCTGGAACATTCATAGGTCCATGGTCTATTGGTTCTCATTATTTAAATGTATATGAGAAACATCCTGATGCAATACTTAAATCTCATCGTTCAATAACTCATAAATTATTAGGAATTAATATTAATTATTTCAGTGATAAATTTGATTTGAGTATGGATTATGTCAAAAAATATTGGATAGAAAAAATAAAAAAATATGAAAATATTATTAACAATAATGATATTATAAAGGATGGCCATGGGTTTTATGCTAATAGTAGCTTTTATTTAGGACACTGGTCTATTGGNCTATCATATAAAAATTATCTTTTTGAAAAATTCTCTCCACAAGACAGATGGGACTTTGTTAATAATGTAGGTGGCGCATTAACGTTGCAACAAATGCCAACTGTTTTTAAACAACATAGCTCATTACTATTAGGTAAGATTACCCATTTGATTGATTATAATGATGAATTGGGTTATAATTTCAGATTGGAGGGCCCATTAACAGATAAAATCATTGCTTCTTTGAACTATTCTAGATCAAGTCGACATAATGAGTGGGTTTTAGATAATGAATGGGTTTGGCAAGNAAAAAACGATAATCTTTTGCTTCCATCAAAAGATAAAATGTATAATCCATTTGAAGAGTTTTTTATTGAATTAAANGGTTATGCAATATCAGATAAATTGAATTATGTTATTGGAATTTCATCAACAAATGATGTGGTNGATTTGTACACGAATCAATACATTAATGAATTTCACTTTTTTAGCTATGAATTAGTAGATGCGATGACTATACCTACTCATTTCACTTATCTTATTGATAATCAATATAGTATAAATGTTACTTTTGAGTATCAGGAATTAAAAAGGGGAGTNGAAAGTAGAAACGTTTCAACCCTCTTTAATTCAAATTTTACTAAAGATAAACAGTTGAATAGGTTTATTTCTATTGGTTTAGGCAGTTCACCCAAATGGTCTATAACTTTAAATTTAGATTATTCTAATACTGATGAGCNCGTTGTAATTGATCAAAGTAGAGAAATAAATTTGATAGAAGAAAAATTGGACAGCATTTGGGATTCATCATTTACTTGGGCAAGTATTGATATGATTTATAATATTAATCAAAATCATCAGTTATCATTATCTTATGGTTCCCAGCGGGGTGGTGTATTATGTAGCAATGGTGTTTGTAGATATATACAGCCTTTTGAGAATGGNTTTAAGATTGGATTAGTGTCAACTTTTTAGGCTATTTNTTTTANAATGAAATATTTAAAGATATATCTCTATCTACCATTTTTGTTATCAAGTCTGTTTTTGTCTTGTGAAGATAAANATGCTTCATATATTCAAGTTCCTTCATCAATTTTAATTACACCAGTTAATTCAATCCTTAAACCAAATGAATCAATTCAGTTATACTCGCTTGTCATTGATAAGAATAATAGTAAAATTGATGAACCTGAAGTTGTTTGGTCTTCAACAAATGAATTAGTTGCAANTGTTAANCAAAAGGGACTTGTAACAACTAAATCAAAAGGGTNGGTAACTATAATAGCTACTGTTGGGACTATCCAAGGCATGGCTGAAATAGTAGTTAGCACAACTCGCCGACGAGTTCTNAGTGAGATGTTTACATCAAGCACTTGAGGTCCATGNGCCTCCGCGGAGCGGAGTCTTCAGTCATCTCTCAAGCCTGGTACAGTTCTTTATGTAGGTACAGCTTTAGATACCATGTGGCATCAGATTTTTTATCATGTTTGGTGGCCAGGTCAAGGTAATGACCCCATGTACCTTGCGAATACTTCAATGAACAGATCTCGAAATAACTATTATAACAATAATTACACACCTCACATGTATACAAATGGCAAAGATTCGGGTTCTAACCCGAATAATTGGAAAGAAGACCCTAAAAGTTATTTAAGCAATGTTGGGTTATATGATATTNCAATTAAAGGTATACAGTCTGGNAATAGTATTGACTTTGAGNTATCNAGTAGTTCTTTGGTGAATACAGGNTNATCAACAAATATTAGATTATTTATAGCAACTGTTATGGGATTGGTTAAATATCCTAATTCCCCAAATGGTTTAACAGAACATCATAATGCAGTTATAGATCTAATTACTGGCAATGAAGGAAAGAAAATGTCTTATATCTCTGGTGTGGATTATATTGAGTCGTTTAATTGGTCTATGCCAACTAATTGGATTAATCACAATTCTATTAATTGGAAAAGTGAAGATATTAAGGTTGTAGCTTGGATCCAAAATTTTAATAGTAAAGAAATTCTTCAGGTTGCCAGTTTTGATTTTGATTAAAANAGTAAAAGATTTCCAGCTCAAACAAAAAAAGTTTAATTTAGNTGCTCTTATTTAAGAATAAATTATAATAATGCACCCGTAGCTCAACTGGATAGAGCGTTCGGCTACGGACCGAGAGGTTGTGGGTTCGAATCCTACCGGGTGTGCTTCTCTAATAATGGCTTAAGCTAGAANATTCCTNCTCAGTGAATATTGAAAAAGAGGCTGAGAGATAATATATTATTTTTGCGTATATTTTAATGATTNTAAAGAAAGGATAAATAGATGAAATGTTTATCATGCTCACATAGTTGGAAGAGATCAAAACTAACTGAATATGTCACACTTTTATCATCATGTCCAAATTGTGGNAGTCGTTTATTAGCTAGAAATGACTTTTTTCTTTCTATCATTAATTTTGTTAAAAAAACTTTCTCAAGTTCTAATTAGGTAACTATAAATGGATGATTATATACTAATTTTTATTTTATTGGCTTTAACTATAGGAATACTATATTTATTATTTTTTACTTTTTCTTGGTGGAAAAATTCAAAGCATGATGAACATATCGATGAGTTGGATTCTGATAACTAATTTATCCAAAAAATAATTTATTATCTAATCTCTCTGCTTTTTTATTTATATTCTTTTTATTCAGTAAATTATATTACCCTAATTATTAAATGAGGAGGTAAGCGTGCTTAAGTATTCACGATTAATAAGTTTTATTTTATTTACATCATTATTTCAATTGTCAGCTCAAGGGAAAAAAACAAATATTTGGGATGATGATAATTTTACTGGTTTAAAATTCAGAAGTATTGGACCTGCCTTAATGTCCGGAAGAATCTCCGATGTTGCAGTCCATCCTGAAGATGAAAATACCTGGTATTTAGCTGTTGGTTCTGGAAATGTATGGAAAACAGTTAATGCAGGCGTGACTTGGGAGCCTATATTTGAGGATCAAGGCTCTTACTCAATTGGGTGCGTGACAATTGACCCTAATAATCCTCATGTGGTATGGGTAGGAACTGGAGAAGACCTAGGCGGGAGACATTTTGGATATGGGGATGGTATATATCGCTCAGAGGATGGCGGGAAAAATTGGACCAATATGGGTCTAAAAAAAACCGAGCATATATCAAAAATTGTAGTACATCCTAATGATTCAAACACTATTTGGGTAGCTTCTCAAGGACCTCTATGGAGTAGTGGCGGACAAAGAGGAGTATATAAAACAATAAATGGGGGTAAGAACTGGAAGCTTGTTCTAAAAGGTAATAAATGGACTGGAGCTACAGAATTAGTATTAGATCCTCGTAACCCAGATCGTATTTATGTCGCGATGTGGCAACGTCATCGTACTGTAGCTGCTTATATGGGTGGTGGTCCCGGTACAGGAATACATAGAAGTGAAGATGGTGGAAAAACATGGAAAGAATTAAAAAATGGCTTACCCAAATCAAATATGGGAAAAATAGGTCTAGATATATCAAAACAAAAACCTGATATACTTTATGCTGCTATTGAATTAGATAGAAGAACAGGTGGTGTTTATAAATCAACGGATCGTGGCGAAAATTGGGTCAAGCAGTCAGATACCGTAGCTGGAGCGACGGGTCCTCATTATTATCAAGAGCTATATGCGTCACCACATCATTTTGATCGACTGTATTTGATGGATTCTAACATGCAAATATCGAATGATGGTGGAAAAACATTTTATCAAATGAATGAGAAAAACAAACATGGAGATAACCATGCAATCGCTTTTAAAAATAGTGACCCGGATTATCTCTTAGTGGGCTCAGATGGTGGGCTTTATGAAACCTTTGACCATACAAAAACATGGCGCTTTATGGCCAATTTACCTCTAACGCAGTTTTATGATCTTGCATTAGATGATAGTGAACCATTTTATAATATTTTTGGAGGTACGCAAGACAATAGTACTGAAGGAGGACCCTCTAGAACTGATAATTGGCAAGGGATTCAAAACTCTGATTGGCGTGTTGTGTTAAACTGGGATGGCCATCAGCCCGCTACTGAACCAGGGAATCCAAATATTATGTATGCACAAAGACAGCAGGGAACATTATCTAGAATTGATATGATTACTGGAGAAGTGGTAGATGTTCAGCCTCAACCCAGAGATGGCGAAGTGTATGAACGATTTAATTGGGATGCGCCAATACTTGTAAGCCCCCATAAACCATCAAGATTGTATTTTGGTTCACAACGAGTATGGAAATCTGACAATAGAGGAGATAGCTGGGAACCAATTTCTGGAGACTTAACTCGAAACCAAAATCGGTTTGATCTGCCAATCATGGGATCAAAAAAGAGTTGGGATAATGCTTGGGATGTTTCTGCTATGTCTAATTATAACACGATATCCGCGATATCAGAATCACCAATTAAACCAGGATTGATTTATGCTGGCACAGATGATGGTTTTATCAATATAACCGATAATGATGGTAAGACTTGGCGTAAAATTGAGGTAAAAAAACTACCTGGTGCTCCTGCAACAGCCTACGTAAATGATCTAAAAGCTGATAATTTTGATGTTAATACGGTTTATGCAGTTTTAGACAATCATAAATATGGAGATTACCAACCTTACATTTACAAAAGTACTGACCAAGGAAAGTTATGGAAACCAATTACATCAAACTTGCCTGATAGAACACTTACTTGGCGTATTGTTCAAGATCATGTTAAAAAGGGTCTACTTTTTGCGGCGACAGAGTATGGAATATATTTTACAATAAATTCTGGTAGAAATTGGACAAAACTAAAAGGAAATGTTCCCACTATATCTTTTAGGGATATAGCGATTCATAAGAGAGAGAATGATCTTGTAGGGGCATCATTTGGTAGAGGATTTTATGTATTTGATGATATCAGCGTTTTTCGGTCTCTTTCAAATGAACAAATGAATTCTAACGGAACATTGTTTCCTGTTAGAAAAGCATGGTGGTATATCCCCAGATCACATTTAGGTTTCAACGATCCATGGAATGGCCCTAAAGGAACTCAAGGTGATGGTTATTATGTTGCCCCGAATCCTTCCTTTGGAGCTGAATTCACTTATCATTTAAGTAAAACGCTAGAATCCAAACTTGATAAGAGAAAAAAGAAAGAAAAATCCATCCTAGAAAAAGGGAAATCCGTTGGATTTCCTGGTTGGGATAACGTTGAAGGTGAGCGTCGTGAATTAAGTCCTGAAATTATATTAGAGGTGCAGGATAAAGATGGTAATACGGTACGTCGATTAAGTGGACCTTCTAAAAAAGGATTTCATAGAGTCTCTTGGGATCTCCGGTTTCCATCTCCTAATGCCATATCATTAGGTACTAATTCTTCTAGTGGATCGGGATTTTTAGCTGCTCCAGGTCGCTATTCGGTTAAGATGTATTCCAAAGTAGATGGGAAAATAAATCAATTATCAGACTATCAATATTTTGATGTAGTTCCGCTTCGATCAGGCGCATTAGCAACAGATAATTTTGAAAATATATCATCATTTTGGCGCGAATATGAACATACAGTTAGACGTGCATCAGCAATACAGATGACTGTTGCTAATTCATTAAAAAAGATTACAAGCATGAATACTGCCTTATCACAATCTACAGCAGATGTTGGAGATTTGGATAATCGATTAAATAAGTTGAGAACTTCACTAATGGATATGGATGAAGATTTAAGTGGCAATCGTTCTAAAATGGGTCCTGGTGAAAAAACAAAACCAACAGCAGGTAGCCGGCTATTTGTTGTTCAACGCGTAATCGAATATGCAACTTATGGGCCGACAGAAACAGCAAGTGATAATTTAAAACTAGCACAACAAGATCTTGATAGAATTGAAAGTCAATTGAATCAAAATAGTAAAGACCTTAATGCATTAAGTCGTCGATTGGAAAAAGCAGGTGCACCATGGGTAGAAGGTGAAGAAATCCCAAAAAATAACTAGAAAAAGCCTTCTTTTTTATTTTTAACCAAATATTGCGTTATTTATTGACTAAAACTTAAATTCGTAGCGGACAACGTACTTTTCAACTAATGCGTACGATAGATTCGTGCGTCTTGGAGTTAACCAATAAAAATTGGGTATGCTTATGAATAGAGGATCTTTAAACTTTTTAACGTTTTATATTTTATTAGGATTTTTATTAGTCCTAGCCCCATCATCTAATTTATATGCTCAAGATGAAGATGATTCTGTTGAGGAAATATTTTGGGGTGATGAGGAAGATGAAGGCTTAGATGAAGAATTTGACTTTTCTGATGATGAAGAATTTGAAGATGACATGGAAGGTCTTGAATTTGACGATGAAGGATTTGAAGATGAAGAATTTTCAGAAGACGAATTCGATGATGAGTTTATCGATGATGAAGATATGGAAGATTTTTCTGAGGATTTTGCCGAAGAGCCCGAGGAGGATATTGGTGAAGCTGCGAATCGTCTAGGATATACATTAAATATTGTAGGAGCATCTCCGGGATTTGTCAATCATGGATTGAGTAATTATAACTCTGGCGTTGATCTTAGAGCCTCTTTTGAATTTCCTATGTTACTTCAAATTGCCGGTGTTCGGTTTAGGCTTGGAGCTGAAGTAGGAACTTTTAAGTTCACTAACGGTAAACCTATTGGAGGCGTCTATTCTGGTATTCAAGCGGTAGGACTCCTTTCCTTTCCCGCAGGTCCAGGTCAAGTTCGAGTCGGAGGTGGTATAATTGGTAAAGGATTTGGGTTTGTAGCTGAAAACTCCTATGGTTTTGCTATAGGTGATGCTCTTGATGTTCGATTTGGTATTCGTTCAAATACTGGTTTTAATGTTACTGATGATAAAAAGAATGCGCTAGGAACGGTTAGTTGGTTAGACGGCATATTAATACTTGGCGTTAGTTTATAATTAATATTAGATCATTAGATCAATGAAAAAAATAGTACTCCTATTAACTTTTCTCCTTAATGGATACACTATTGCTGGTAACAACGATGATGCAGGCACTAATAGTTCTACACCAACACTCCCTAGTAACTACGACAGTGGAGGTTCTTATCACACTGCAGCAGTTTTAACTGTTCTTCAAGAATATTCTGATTATACCACTGTAAATGGTTGGTGGAGCGATGCTCAATATA
>NZWI01000040.1 GCA_002701875.1 Fidelibacterota bacterium | reverse complement strand
CAAATTTAGGAGAACCTTTCTTTTGCCACAAGAAGGTTCAAATAGATATTATTCGAATCTTAAAGATTCAATTGGGTCTAAATTTGCTGCTCGCCATGCCGGATAACTTCCAAACCCAATACCAATTAAAGAACACACCATTAGACCATAAAAGGCCCAGTCAAAAGGAATGACGGCTGCTACGTTCATAACCACCGCCACTAAATTCCCAGCTGCAATGCCTAGGATAACACCAACAATTCCTCCAAATTGACTTAATAATATAGCTTCAGTTAAAAATTGTGTAAGAATATGACCGCGAGTAGCACCAATCGCTTTACGTATACCAATTTCTTTAATTCGCTCTGTAACGGATACCAGCATAATATTCATAATTCCAATCCCAGCAACTAGTAGAGCGATAACGCTCACTGAAAAAGCAAATATTTTTACTCCACCTGTAAAAGAACCAAATGTTTCAATAAGTTCCGTGTTAGACGTGATTTCGAAATCATTTTCCTTTTCTGGTGGGACTTTGCGAATTGCCCTCATAATACCAATGACTTCATCTTGAGTTTTATCATAATCTTCTGCTGAAGCAGCTTCGACTGTTATGCCCAAGGAAGTCCATTTATCTGAAAATTTTTGCAGATAATTTGTGATCGGTATTAAAATAAAATTATCTTGGCTACCTCCAAATAATTCTCCCTTTCGCTCAATCGTCCCAATGACAGTATAATTTAATCCCTTGATCTGAATTACTTTTCCTAAGGGATCTTCAAATGGAAAAAGTCTATCAACTACATCCATTCCAAGAAGACACACATTCCTTGAAAATTGTATATCATCCTGAGTCAAACTTCTACCATCTTCAACAAATGTATTAAGGGTTCTTAGCGCATTTTCATCGCCTCCNGAAATTTCAACTGTTTTATTAACAAGCTTATCTTTATATCTTACTGATCGCTCCTGTTCACTATCGACCACACTGACTAATATTGGTAGCTTTGCACGTTCTTTCAATAATTCATATTGTTTATAATCAATATTTTTTCGATTCCTATACTTTGATCTACCCCCATGCCCAAATTGAATTGCTGGAGTTTTATTAATTAAAAAAGTATTNGTACCAAAAACATTTAGACCTGATTCAATTGATGTTTCCAAGGTTCTTATTGCNGTCATAACACCAATTACTGAAAAGACACCAATAGAGATTCCAAGTAATGTTAGTATTGCTCGTAACTTATTTTGACGAATAGCTTCTATTGTCATACGCATACTTTCACGAAGCATACTTTTAAATTGACTTTGACCAATCATGATCTACTCATAGCGTAAAGCATCAATAGGGTCAAGGCGAGCAGCACGGTAAGATGGGACCACACCTGAAACAACACCCACAAATACGCTTAATAAGATTGAAGTTAGAGCTAACCATANGGGCATTGTAGAAGGGAAAAATTTATTAATTATAAAACTTAATCCTCCTGCCATCATTAAACCTATTAAACCTCCAATTAGGCAAATGGTTATTGCTTCCATCAAAAATTGAGCCAATATCATGTTTTTTGTTGCGCCTATTGCCTTTCTAACGCCGATTTCTTTTGTACGCTCTTGAACAGAAACAAACATGATATTCATGATTCCAATTCCCCCAACCACCAATGATAAAATAGTGATAAAAATGCCGGTACCTCCGATTGCAAGCTTTATCTGATTATATTGCTTTTCAAATGCTTCAGTCTGATTAATTGCAAAGTCATCCTTCTCCGATGGTTTTAAACCTCTAGCTTGCCTCATTATTCCATAAAGCTCATCTTTTGCATCAACAATATTTTCTGGCGGAATTTTTACACTAATACGGATAAACCCACGCCTTGAAAATAATCGGACTGAGGTTCCAACNGGTATAATTGCTTGATTATCTACACTGAATAATCCAAGAAACTTTCCTTGTTTCTCCATTACACCAATTACTCTGAATTTAATTCCATCAATCTTCAGATATTCTCCCACCGGGTCTTGGTTAACAAAAAGATTTTCAGCAATATCATTTCCGATGATTGTTACACGAGATCCAGAACGATCTTCACCCTCAGTGAAAAAACGCCCTTGAGCTATATTGGCAGTAATTGTTGACATGTAATCAGTATTTGTACCAAAAATTTGTGTGCCTGCTGTACTNNACTCTCCACGAGAAAGAGCAGCGCCTCGCTGCATAACTGGCGCAACAGCTTCTGCATAACTTGATTTTTCTTTTATGANATCCACATATTCCAATCTCATTCGGGGACGATTTCTGACTTCCCACCAATCTGTATCTCCAAACCATTCCCAACGGCTAATAGAAAAAACATCCTTACCTAAAAAAGCCATGCTTTTATCAAAACCTCTATCAAGGCCAGAGATAAGGGTACCCATTAAAGTAACAGATAAAACTCCAATAATAATTCCTAGTGCAGTTAAAATAGATCGGGATTTATTTGAGAAAATCGAATTTAATGCTATGCGAAAGCTTTCAATAAAAATAGATACCATTATGCAACTTCTACTTTATTACTATTCGTCNAATCTTCTTTCACTCTGCCATCAAAAATAGTGATGATACGATTAGCATGATGAGCGACACTCTTTTCATGAGTAACTAATATTATTGTATTACCTTTAGAATGTAATTCATCCAAGATTTTCATAATCTCAACACCACTTTTTGAATCCANATTNCCTGTCGGTTCATCTGCTAAAATAATTGAAGGATTATTTACTAATGCTCTAGCAATAGCAACCCTCTGACGTTGTCCCCCTGATAATTCATTTGGTTTATGATCAACTCGATCACCAAGTCCAACGGAGACAAGTGAATTATTCGCCATTTTTAATCGATCTTCCTTTGGGATATTTGAATAAATAAGTGGGACCTCAACATTTCTCAGAGCAGTTGCCTTNGGCAGTAAATTAAAAGTTTGAAANACAAATCCAATTTTCCTATTGCGAATAGAAGCTAATTGGTCATCATCCATTTCATGGACAAGCTCACCTCCAAATTCATAANTGCCNTCNGTTGGNGTATCNAAACATCCAATCATATTCATCAATGTTGATTTACCAGAACCTGAGGGACCCATAATTGAAATATATTCATTCTGCTGAATTATTAGATCAACACCATCAAGTGCACGTACGACTTCACCTCCAACGTCATAGTGACGTTTAATATTTGTTAGGGATATAAGATCAGGCATAATTATTATAAAATTTTTGCAAAATTTTCATTGGAGGTTTAATTATTTTCCTTTTTTGTCACTATCTTTTCCCATAGTGACAATTTTATTGTGAGATAAATCTTTACTTATAGCTTTGTAAGAACCCGTAACAATCGATTCTCCCTCATCTAGTCCACTCAAAAGTTCATAATGTGTATCACTAGAGATACCAACCTTTACTGGTCTTATATGAACATATTTTGTGCCTTTTTTCGCCTTTTTAAATTCTTTATCCGTATCGCCTTCATCTAATGGTTCATCTCGTTGTACTTTTCCCTCAGAATCAGCAATTATAAAAACTAGTTCCTCAACCTCTCGTTTTTTGGAGCTATTGCCATTACTATTAGATCCAGTGTTGGTATTGTTTGGGCGACCAGATTTTTTTCCGCCACTTCCAAATTTTTCAGATCCTTTTTGCCTTACAGTCAAACTTTGTATTGGTATCGCCAAGACATTCTCTTTCTTGTCCGTTATAATGTCTGCAGTTGCGCTCATACCAGGTCTGATGCCATCTGGCACATTAAGCATCCGGACTTTAACTTGAAAATTAGTGACTTGTTGTTGCGAGCCCATGCCGGTAATCTCTGATATATGTGCAATCTCACTAACTACACCATAAAATAAAGTATCTAGAAAAGCATCAATTTCAATTTCTGTTGTATCACCAACGGCAACAGAAACAACATCGTTTTCATTTACATCAATGATTACTTCCATTTTTGATAGGTCAGCAATAATCATTAGGTTATCAGCTTGGAACATACCGCCTACCGCCATCTCACCTACTTCTTTATATATTTTTGTAACGATACCATCTTGTGGTGCTGAAATTCTTGCTTTATCAAGATCATCTTTTCGTGATTCTAAGTTAGCTTGAGCTTGAGAAAGTTGACTATTTGCGATCTCATAGGAAGCTTGGACAGCTTCTAATTCTTGGTCCGATGCGAGGTTCTGTTCGTACATTGATTCTACACGTTTTTTACTGGCTAATTCTTGTTTAATACGTGCTTCAGCTGAACGCACAGATGAGGAGGCTGAATTATAGTTAGCCAATAATTGCTTTCTATCTAAAGAAATCAAATGCTGACCTTTTTTTACTCTATCACCTTCTTTTACAGTTATTAAATCAATCCATGCAGATGATGTAGCACTAATCTTTACTTCAATCTCGGGTTGGATTCTTCCACTGGCATTAACTTTTTGAATCACCGTTCTAAAAGTGACTTTTTCTGTTTCTACATTAATAGCATTGGTATTATCCTTACCAAGGCTTGCTACAATCATGATCACTAATAATAAACCGCCTCCACCAAATATGAGCCATTTTTTCTTTTTACTTAATTTTCCTTTAGCCACTATAATCTCCTATAATTATTGATATTCTAGATCAAGTCTGCCCAAGAGGGCTTTTAGATTGGTTTGCTCAATATATGCATCATATTTTGAACGAATCAGTGATGATCTAGCTTGTACTACAGACACCTGAGAGTCTAAAACTTCTAAAATTGTCGTCGATCCTTGAGCATAACGAACCTGCGCCAATTTCAAATCTTCTTCTGCCGATTCAAGCACGGTTTCATTGATTGGAATAATTTCTTCATAATTCTTAAGTCTATCCAAAGTATACCTTAGTTGTACAGACAAATCTTGCAATTGAGTTAAATATTCTGATTCTTGTTTATCAACTGAGATTTTTGCCTTTTGTATTCTGGTTGATATACTATTTCCAGAAAAGATGGGTATTGAGATAGACAGGCTTGTATTAATACGTTTTTTTTCGTTTGTAGAATTTGAAAATGCGTCACCTAAATTATCAGAACTTCCAGAAACACTTGTATTGGCACTAATATTAGGCATCCGTGATCCCTTCGCTATCTTTTCATTTATTTCAGCACCCGTTATCTGATGTTGTTTAGCTTTAACGCTGGGATTAGCCTTTTGAATTAATTCAAATCCAGTTTCAAATTCAGGAACAATTTCCATGGGTGTTTCCACTTCTTCAATACCAAAATCAATGTCCTTCCCAACAAGGCCCATAGAATTTTTCAAATTCATATAAGCATTTTGAAGAGCAGCATCATTATTCACAACATCAACTCTAGCTTGACCAAAACGAACTTCTGCTTTCAAAAGATCAGTCTTCTTTGAGGAACCTAGCTGAAATCTTTGCTCTGCCAATGATAATTGTTGTTGAGCGCTCATCAAATTAGATCGAGATACATCAAGTAATTGAGCTGCTTTTAAATAATTAAAGTAAGTTGAGTGCACCCCTTTAATTATATTTGTTTTTATTTGACGATTGTACTCTTCAGAGACCTTATAACTATTCTTTGCCTGACGAATTGTATTCCACCAAAAGCCTCCATCATAGATATTTTGAGATAGAGAGATATTAGAAGAAGCACTGGTGATACTACTAATCTGATCCATGATGATCTCACCCGATGAAGGGTTATAGCCCCCTGTTTGAGATGGGAATTGAGATTCACTCATACTACTTGAGAATCTTAGAGAAGGTAGAATAGTACTATATGATTCTTTAATATTTTGCTTCGAAGTTTGCAAGTCCATTACCGAAGCTTTTAAAGACTCTTTATTCTCAAGAGCAACTTTAACTGCCTCTTTTAAGGAATATGTCTGGCTTACTCCTATTGTAAATAATAATAAAACTAATAATTTTTTAATAACAGTCAACCTTTCTTACCCTGCCATTCCAGCAAAGAATGCTCCCATTCCAGCAAAAACTATTAGTCCAAAAATCCATAAGCCTGAGAGGACAGTTAATGTTGAGTTTGAGGGTTTATTATATAAGTAACTAAATCCTACTGCCATAAGATATACACGCCAGAAAGCAAAAAGATCAATACCAGCTAAAAAACTATTTAAAAATTCACCCTGCTCACCAACACCTAGTACTCCCAAGCCCGTAAATATCATCAAATTTTCGGTTATATATTGAATCGGTGTTTTGATAATGAGTTCTAAAGCAGATGGAAGATAAGCAAAGCATGCAACTAAAAATACACGGCTAAATCCTGATCCACCTCCCAAGAATAAATTACCTACGAGCATTGAAAATAGGGACCAAAATACGATTCTAATTGGCCATGATAGAGCCATAGTAACATAGGTAAAAATAGAAGATGCTCCTGATCTAGAATAGACCCGATCATATTGGCTGCCTAAAATTTCTTGTTTTTGTTCTTCAGAAATATTGGGATTATTATTAATGCTTTCCTGAATTTGATCCCATTGTAAATCTGCAATTTGATCTGATAATACAAATCCAGAAATAATAGCAAGCCCCATAATAAGCGCAAGTGGCATCATTGCCTGTTTCCAATTATAATCTTTTACAATGTTATCAAATGTTTCACTTGGCGCTGTGAATGTATTGATTATGGTTGCAATCATATCTAATCTCCTACCTCATTGATTTTTGACTCATTAAAAGACAAAAAGTTTCATTTTATTTTACTCAACAACAAGTTGTCCACCTGTCCGATAAAATGGATATTGAAAATAACTGTGGCTAAAAGTATCATATCCAGAGCCTAAAGTGTTCAGAATTGTTTGAGGAATATCTTCCCTATCTAGTACCAAATACGGAATTACCTCATAAATACCTCCCGGGAGATTAATATCTGTATAATTAAAAATGAACTCTAATGTTTTGCTTGGTCGGTCCATATATTCTTTCATAATTGTCGCAGAATCAATATCTACTGTATAGGCTAATTTTTTACTATCAACTTCTCTAATTAGTAGACCCGTATATATGGATGAAGTTCTGGTAACTACCTTACGCAAATGAAAATAAATATCTGTCTTGTCCGGTGTAACTTGCACCTTTGTGATAATATCACTATCAAATCCAGATGAAATAATTGGTGGGTAAACATCAGTATGAACACCTGCCAGGCGGGTCAATGAAACATCTCGACGCAATTCACCTTCTAGATTAATAACTTTCTCATCATTAACAACCTGCCCTGCAGCAAAAGTTACGGTAACTGATGATACTTTGTAATTTCCTAAAAAGAATTGAATTGTATAATCTCCATCTATAATAGCACCGCTTGATGATTCACTCGATGCAGGCAATGTCAATTCAAATGAGCCATCAATATCAGTTGTAGTCTGAAGGCCTAACCCCTCAGACCAAACTAAAACTCCGTTATGGTATCCCTTAGGGTAAAAATCAACTTTATCTAGCTTGACGTGTCCTGATATCGTTCGGTCCGCTATTTTCTTCTCACCACCAAAGGGATTTTCTGTGCAAGAAATCCATATTAGAAAAATTGGGAATAAAATTCTTTTCATCACAGTTCTGTACTAAAAGTAAAATATTTTCGTGTATCTCTTAGCATAAGACCATTCAAAGAAGTATCATTCTTTTTTAAATTACGTCCAGAATAGGAAATATCTCCTTTTATTGGTCCAACATTAACGTCAACTGTCCAATAGATATCATAATTTGAAAAAGCAGGTAATTCAATCTCATTAAAGCCTTTTGAAGGCACATTAATCATCCCAACTTGTTCACCTTCTTGAAACCATCGCGTTCCAAAAGTAATCCATTTCCATTTTGCAGTCATATTTACCGTGAGTTTAAAAGTTGATTTAAATGGAAAAGCACTTTGATCTGATACTTTGTATTTTGAAAAACCGATTTCCCCAACTAAAGCACCACCATAAGTTTTAGCTTTCATTTTTGCCTCAAAGCCCATCATATCAGCATGACCAATATTTTCGTAATATCCTATGGGCATCCCCAATAAATATGTAATTCGCATTTTATTAATAAAATCATTGCGAAAGAAACTTCCTTGAAGTTCTAACTGATCAATCGTTGGGATATCTGCAGGTTGGCTTACCACATTAATTCCAATCTCAAGTGATTTCATTTTTTCTGGTAATAAATTTGCTGTGCGCCCACCGGGAGGTACATCAGTTAAGCTAATCTGCTGTTGCAAAGAGGGAAATTTTACATTGTTACCTGTTGTCACCCAATACGCCATCGTCTTGTTTAATGAACGCTTTGAAGCAATTGTCGAAATTTTAACAATCTTGTTATTCCAGTTATTCTCACCAAAATCTAAAAAGGTACGACCATCAACTCCGGGCACGTGATTGCCTCTATAAACTAAATTATCTTTATAATCTTTAACTTGATCTTGCCTGAAACTCACATCTAAATCTGTTAGCCATTTTCCTGCATCATCACCTTTTGAGTGTAGTTTTAAAACGGTAGCAAATCCAAATTGATCTCGATTCAAATCGGCACCCTTTAAACCTACTTGTTTAACATTTGTTAAACTACGGTCATCCCAAAACTTTAAAAGAGATTTTTCCATTTGAGTACCAAACATCCACTCTAACCTATTCAAGTTAACATATTTTCTTACTTCAAATTTATTTGCATTATGATCTAGTTTTCTTGATACAAAACCAGTATAACTGTTGAGGCCTTGAGTTTCTTCAAGCTTATGATTAGCAACTGCAATTTCAATTTCACCTAATATTCCTAATACACCATCATATTGAATTCCAAAAAGTTGATTCTGCGATTTAATTTTATTAAAATCACGTTTGTTATGAAATAATTGGTCATCTTGAGTTACGTTAAATTCTAGATTCCCATTAACCTTATTTCCTTTTAAACGATTTGACATATCCATAGATCGGTGGGTTAGTTTTGTCAAAAGGCCAGTATCATCTACATCTAAATCTTCAAATACTCTTTTATAAGATCCTTGTTTTTGACTTAGTGACAAAAAAGTATTTCCTAATTGGGCTTGCGCATTTGCATTCCAAAACCCCGAAGCATATGAGCCAAATTGTTGAGAGACTCTAACGTTTTTATCCTTTGTATTCTTTGGTACAATATTAACGACCCCTGAAAAAGCATCAGGCCCATACAGCACTGAGTGACCACCCTTTACAATCTCAATTTGTTCAACATTTTGCATATCAACTAAGGATAAATCAAACACATTATCATAAGGTCGATTTAATCTAAATCCATTATATAGTACTAGTACATCATCAGCATTCCCACCACGAATAGAAATTGTTTTACGACCTGATAGAGATTCTTCCACTTGGATACTCTGGTCTGTCGCTAGTAGGTCTCCTGCATCTACAAATGCCCTTAGTTCAAACTCCTCAGCTTGCAAAATCGTAACGGTCTGAGGGAGGTCTTTTTCAATCGCAGGTTTGCGTTTAACCCCCGCAGTTTCAACGGCCTCAAATTGAAGTACTCGAGGTTGAAGTGTTATAATCTTAGGCCCATTTAATAGGCTATCTAAGGGTAATACTAGTACATCATATCCAATATGTTGAAATTTTATCATTTGATCTTGTGAAAGACCAGATACATCTAGATTGAATGATCCATCCACATCGGTTGAAGTCCCTTGTGAAGAGCCTTGAGCCGTTATATTGACACCATTCAGGTTACCATTAGTTAGTCGATCCTTTACTGAACCAGTCATAGTTTGTGTCCAAATAAAAGATTGAAAAAGTATAATAGTAAAAATAGTTAGGCGGTGTTTCATTTTTTTGCGGCCTTCTTTAAATACCCATCTTTTATTTCCATTAAATATTCATGTGCCGATTCATAGTTATTATCGATCTTTTCATCTAAGATGGCTTCTTCAATAGCAAACTTAATCTCTCCAACAACAGGCCCTTCTTTTAAACCGCATATCTTCATGATTTCTGCTCCTCTTACAGGTGATTGAAAGGATTTTAATGCATCTCGTTCAGTTACATCTTTCATTTTTATTTCTACCTGTTCAAAATTGCTCATATACTTTTTTACTCTTTGAGGGTTTTTCGTAGTAATGTCTGCTCGACAAAGAGTCAAAAGGTCATCAATATCATCTCCAGCCATTACCATTACTCTACGAACCGCTGAATCAGTAATCTCTTTTTTTGCCAATGCGATTGGTCTCAAATGAAGAAGGGTCAATTTTTTTATATAATCTTTCAATTCATTGGAAAGCTTCATGCGTTTGGCAATTTTATTAAGCATCCGTTCACCAATTGCATCATGTCCATGAAAAGTATATCCCTTTTTTGGATCAATTTTACGAGTATTGGGTTTTGCAATATCGTGAACTAAAGCTGCAAAACGAAGTTTCATTTTATTAGAGAGTTGTGCCGCATTATCTACAACTTGCATAGTATGATAAAAAATATCTTTATGATGCCATTCTCCAGTTTGATCCATTCCAAACATAATATGAATCTCTGGAAATATATATTCCATTAAACCTGTCTCTTGAAGGATAATTAACCCTACAGATGGTTTTGGTGTTGATAGAATTTTTGAAAATTCCGTAGTGATTCTTTCTTGTGAAACAATTTTAATCCGATCTGCTTTTTGCTGCATTGATTTCATACATTTTTTATCAATATTTAATCCCAAACCTGAAGCAAAATATGCAGCACGCATCATTCTAATTGGATCTTCAGAAAATGTCTTATCGGGGTCTAAAGGTGTAACCAGTCTCTTCGCTTGGAGATCTTGGACTCCATTATATGGATCGTGTAACTCACCAAAATCTTCGGGAGTTAGGCTCATCGCCATAGCATTGACTGTAAAGTCCCTCCTGATTAAATCCCCTTTTAAATCTGTATAAATTACTTCTTTTGGCTTCCTTGAATCATCATCGTAAGATTCTTTTCTAGCTGCAGCAACTTCTATAGGAACTGGGCTTGAGGGGATATGAGCTGTAGAAAATTTGGGAAATGGAACAACTTTTTTAACACCCATCTCTTTTGCAAGTACTTGAGCAAATTGAATGCCATCTCCAATAACCATTATATCAATTTCATTTAGCGGGCGATCTAAAAATAAATCACGCACAACCCCACCTACCACATACACTTCTTTATCATTGGTATGCGCAATCTGTCCAATTTGCTTTAAAGTGGAACATATCTCAGGCTGACTATCGACTAAATGATGAATATTTGCCATCATAGAAATTAATACTATTTAGACCTTACCGAACTATGATACTATTTGAATAATCTTGTCGAGCTCGACAAGAGTCGCTTGAATATCTACATCAGTATTGTAAAGGTGTGGTGAAAATCGTATTGAGCCCGCTCGGTTCGAAACAAAAACCTGAGAGATCTTAAGATTTTTAATTATTTCCTCTGTATCTACTCCATCAAAATGAGCCGTTATGATGGATGAACTATACTTTTTCTCAAGTGGAGAAGTAATCACTGCATTTCTTGATCTTAAACCTTCAAGCAAAATATTGCTGAGTCCCTTATTGTACTGGAAAATATTTTTTATGCCAATTGTATTTAGATAATCAATTGACTGTGTAAGACCAATTGCACAGCCAAAAGCCATAGTGCTAAATTCAAATTTCTCAGCACCTTGAGGATATTCAATCCTAGATGCATCTAGATCCCACATATTCTTATGGCTTCTAAATCCAACAAGTCCTGGTTCTAGCTGATCCAAAAGATGGGGTGCGACATACATGAAAGCTGCACCAAATGGTCCACATAACCATTTATATGCTCCAGCAACTAGAGCATCGATCGGACTTTTATTAACATCAATAGGTATGGCGCCAGCAGACTGCGTTGCATCCACAACGAATAATGCGTCATACTCATGAGCTGCTTCTGATAATAAATCTAAATCAAAAGTTTGACCATTACTGAATTCAACATGAGAAATACATACCACTTTTGTGTTCTCATCAATCAAATCGATAATATCGTCTACATCGACAAAATTATTTTTCTCTTTTGCTAACCTAATCTCACATCCCGTTGAATTAGCTACTCTCTGCCAAGGATATACTGTACTTGGAAAGACTATTTTTGTACTAACAACGTTTTGATTTTTTGTTGGTAAAACTGCCCAAGCTAACGAGCCTAGTAGCTCTGTAGCACTGGATCCTGCAGCAATATTATCAGGCGATGTATTAATTAATCGAGCGGCTGCCAAATGAAGGTTTTTAAAAACATTCTGTTCAGCATTGTCATCAAAATTATTGCTTCCATTAAGGGCTACATCTTCAAACCAGTCTTGAATGCCATTTTTTGCACCACTATACATAAGGGACACATTAGCTGCATTTAGATAAACAAAATTTTTTGCTGAAGGGAAGTCTTTTTCAGCGGTTATTGAATTCATGATAACCAGAGGATATATCCATAAATATTCATAATTGTAAGAATAAAGGACATAACTGCAGTTGAGTATGCCTTTTTATATATAGAGTAAATACCTACCATAATATTTCCTACAATCCAAATAAGCCATGAGGCTATATACTCATTTGCATTGAGGTAATATCCAAAAATAACTAAACCAGCCCCTATCCAGCCAATTAATCTCCAGTTTAATGGCTCTGAATTATTTTTTAACCAACTTTTCATATAGACTTTGAATATTTAAATATTTGCATGCTAAAAATTAGCTATTATTTGACCCAGAGGCGTTTCATTTAATTTGTTTCTTCTTCTCAGCTTCATTAAGTGCTACATAAAAAATTATTCCAAACATAATTCCAAGTAGCCAACTCTTTAAAGCCAATCCCAAACCAACACCAAACACAAGTCCAACTGCTATAGGTTTACTATTCATTTTGTTAGTGCGGATTTGTCTTTATACACATCAAAGTTGATGAAATCTA
>NZWI01000039.1 GCA_002701875.1 Fidelibacterota bacterium | reverse complement strand
ATTATTACTAAATGCAGTATTCTTTGGTCGTTCCTATTAACGACGCTAATTTTACCGTTTAGCTTGTTAGAACGACCGAATACGATTCTCAAATTCTGTTTTTAATTCATTTGAAAATGATTTAACGCGTTTTTTGGTTATTTCGCTCGTCATAATCTCTATCCAATCAGATGATCCTTTATAGCGTCCATAAGACTGAACTATAGAGCGTACGTTATACATTTCACCTCCACTACCTTTCATTCTAGCCTCAAGCGTCAATTTATATCGGACTTCCTCGATGCCAGCTAGAACTTCCTCGTTCGAAATGGCTGGATATTCATATTTACAGTCAATAATAGCACCAGAACCGCGATCCTCTGTTCGATCTACCACATATCGAGAACGATTCAGTATTCTGTTCGATATCGTAGTAAAATCGTCCATAGTAGCAGTTCCTACAGTTAATCGATAATCACGAACAGCTGTAGAGGATGCACCTCCAGAGCATGCGAATATAATTAACACAATAAAACTTAAAATAGTGATTAGCTTTTTACTCATAACAATATCCTCATTTTATAAAGAAAGAAGGCCCTGAATTCTCAGGGCCTTCTTTTATATCAATTTGATATACACAAAAGTGTATGATTAGTGTATATTTTGAATGTTATTAATACACATCCCCTATACACCTAATACACAATTAGTGTAAGTCCGCGTCTATAAGCGGCGTGACTTTGTCAAACTCAATCATAAACCCTCGAGAACGAAAACCATTATTGAGGATCTTACCTGCTGTTCCTGGTTGACCAATGTTATCTTGGCCACCAAAGGTATAGCTATCCATTAATAGGATTTCAAGTTCTTTCCCTGGAATAGCTAAATGAGTTGGTGTACCAGGCAGTAAGTCGCCCCACCCGCGTCTATTCATATATCCAGTATAAGGGTGAATAAGGCAATTTTCAATCATAGCCTCATATTTATACTTTGCCCATAATGATCCACCATCCATAGCATTGGGTTGATCCGTAGAGGCACCTGCTCCATCTGCAGCAGTTGCTGCAGCCAAGCCACCATTTGTTACACGGCTATTATTTATAAGCGTTGCCGCTGTAGATGCATCTCCTCCTCGGAGAGCTGCTTCAGCTTGCAATAAGTCTAATTCAGCCTGTGTTACGTCGTGCATTGGACCTTGAAGCCCCGCATCAACCGCATAATCTCTATTTCTATTAAATAAATAGAAGGTCTGGTGATACGTTCCACGAGAGGCAATTAAACGGGTTCTATACTCATTTTTAGCATAAAGCCCTTGTGTTTGCTTACCGTCAGCATCGAGGGGGCCTGTAATCCGTTTGTCGTCAGTTTCCATCGTATAAGCTTTACGATCTGCGACAGGCTTAGCCAACCAATCTGCATAACCTGATGATTTATCAGCAGGTCCAATCATTTTATAGTCCGAACGACCCCAACTTGCAGAAACACCACAGTAATACTGAGTACGTGACCACCAGTATACGCCATCGCCTACAGGTGCAAATGGGACGCCTTGTGAGGCATGACTTTTGACTGATGACCAATCAACAGTACCACGCTCTTGTGCTGTTCTTGCTACGCCAGCTGTCCAGCGGGCGACAAGACCATGTGTAATTTTAGCTAAATCAGCCATAGTTAAACCGGCAATTTGCATCCAATCCTCAGGGATAGTTAAAGATGCATTGGCATTCGCATCTGTGATCACAGCATTAAGCGCTGTAAGAGAACTTTTCATATGATCTGCATATGCTGATAATTCGGGAGTCTTACTAAAGTCCGTTGCTTCATCAACATAAAAACCTTGGTCATAATAAACAGCAACCATGGCATTAGAAGCACCCATTACGAACTTAGCAAATATTTCAGCTCGCTTATCATCTTCCGCAGTAGCCAAAAAGTTTTTTCCACCTTCTTGACCCGCTTTTAATGAAGCTAAGCCGTCTTTAGCAGCCGAAATTGCGCCATACCAATAGTACCATGGCTCCTCAAGAGCATAGGCATAATTCCATGCGGGGCTATTATTTACAGCTGCACGAGGCTCAGAAGCCATTTCGCGCATTCCATAGTTACCCCAAGATGAGGTATTGGCATCTGCCATAACTCCAGGATTAAACGATCCGCCAGTTACATGAATACCTTGCCAAAACGACAAGAATGTACTCTTAATCAACGACTCTACATCTTCAGGTGAAGCGAGAGCACGAGCCTGGTCAGGCGCATTGGTATTGGTCACATCTAAATCGGCACAGCCATTCAGAGATAGAACAACAACCATCGCAAGACTCATTATTTTTTTTGTAATATTCATTTTTATACTCTCCTTTCCTTAAAAGTCAACGTCTAAAGTGAATGAGAAGGTGCGGTAATTTGGATACGTATAGGAATCTACACGCGCGTTAACCGCAGACCCTAATTGACCACCACCACGACCAACTTCAGGGTCATATCCTCTATATTTAGTCCATGTCATTAGGTTTCTTCCAACAATACCTACGTTTAAACCGCTCACACCAAATCCGCGAAGATCAACGAGGCTTGCTACATTGAATCTCACAGCTAATTCTCTAAGCTTTAGATAAGAACCATCTTCAACATAGAAGTCATTCGGTGCATTCACATGGTATAGATCACGGTAATAGATGGTTGGTTTTTTAAGACCATCCTCTTTACCATACTGATCTACATCGCCAGTAGCTGCTTCACGAGCTCCCCATTGACGAGTATGATTATAAATGTTGCCTCCACTTTGTCCATCAAACAGTGCAAATACTGTAAGACCCTGAACGCGTAGGGTTGTATTAAATGCATACCCAAAATCAGAGACAGAAGTACCAATCTGGTGAATCTTATTACCATCTGAATCAACATACTGAACTGGTCGACCCCAGTTATAAGTTTGGCTCATACCACTACTTGTTTTTCCCCACAGGGTTTTACCAATACCATCTTTGTATGTATTGCCATCACCAACCCACACTAAATAACCATCATCATTTACTTGAAACTGCGACGAGTTCGCTTGATCCGCTTCAGGCAGATGTTTGGTGTCTGTTGCCCATTTTGTACCCCAAAAGGATGCATACTGACTATTTTCTTTCATATAGAAAATTTTGGGTCCACCAGCGCTATAAAGATACGATGGCATCTTAAAGCTTGTGATATTATGATCATATTTGTCCCAATTAAAACCAACGGACAAGGACATATCTCTAGTGTTTACAACTGACGCATTCAGAGATATTTCTGTTGCTTCAGCTTCAAGCGTACCTGCGTTTCTCCACTGAGAGCTATATCCGTAAAATCCAGCCAATGGCACAGGAAGCAATTGGTCTTCATTCACTGTTGTGGATTGAGTGATCTCAACAGAGAGCCTGTCCATTACACTAAAATCAACACCCATCTCAGTTTCTGTCGTGGTTTGAGGCTTAAGATCTACGTTACCCAAGGCACCTTTTGAGATGTTTCCACCCGCTACAGACCATACTTCATATTGCTGTGAGAAAGCTGGACGAACACCAGCAGTTCCATGACTAAAGCGAACCTTAAATTCAGGGAGCATTCCACTGAGTGCACCCCAATAAGCTTCTTCGCTCATACGATACGCACCACTAACCTTAAAATAGTTATTAATTCGGTTTTCAGGTCCAAACAATGAACTACGATCCTGACGAAGCGTTACATCCAGAATATATCGGTCTAATAGGTCCATCTGTGCGCCTCCTGAAAAACCATCTGAATTAATCTTTTGATTCGATGAGCCTACAGTCTTATCAGCACCAGTCTCCAGCTGAGGAACATCCGCTACGGCTAGGTTCCAAGCATTCCCACTGCGATAATTGTAACTATAAGCTTCGTAGTTATAGCGACCTTTTGCAATTAAGTCCATAGCTCCCATTTGAGTAGCATAGGTCATTCCTACGTCACCGTTGATCGACTGTTCGCTTCGGTTAGATTTCGTCAAATTACCATCATTATAGTTTGGGCTTGGCGTAACTGTTTTCCAGCCTTTTGGATAATAATTTTTCCAAACTCGAGCAGATCGATCAAAGCTTAACGATCCAACCACTCTTAGCTGAGGCATAATCGCCCAGCTGAAGTTTGAACCTAAAAGAGTACGATCTCTTGTGTTTAATCTTTCATTATTTGCAATCTGATAGATAGGGTTTGCTTCTTCAGCATTGCGTGGGTCTGGTTGAATATAATAGTCTCCATCGGGACCTTTTTTCAAAATATCCACATCCCATGGGAAAAAAGTCACATCAAAAAATGATCCTGCATTTGTTTCTTCTTTGAATGATTTCGACAGTAAGGAGCTAAATCCTAACTTGATACCATAGGGGAGATTAACATCCGTATTTAATCTGAATGTATTCCGATTAAATCCTTCAATAAATTTTCCAAAAACACCATCTTCATTATGATTATTAAGACTTACAAAAACATTAAAGTTTTCTCCATTACGACTCATTGAAAAGTTATGTTTTGTATAATTACCATCAGAGAACATGGCTGCCATATGATCATACCCAGGGCGTCCACCATTGTCAGGGAGCAGTTCTGGAGAACCACTGCCAGCTTCACCTGTTGCTGAATATTTATATGGCTGATCAGCAAAGTAATAACCGGCTGCCCAGCTACTATCTGAATAATTTACCACATCAGGGTTTTTCGTATCATCACGAGGGTCATAAGGAAGACCGTCGGTTGCATCAACAAAATAGCCTGTAGAAGGATCCGTTTTATACCAGTGAGAACCATTTGTTTCAATCGATCCAGCAAGCTGATTATAACCTTGCTCCATCTTGTAATTAAAACGAGTTTGGCCTAAACCAACTTCGGAACCACGTTTGGTAGTAATAGCAATAACACCATTCGCTGCACGAGCGCCATATTCTGATGCGCCTGCAGCGCCTTTAATGATCTCAATATTTTGCACGTCGTCAGGACTAATATCTCCCATGGGGCTTCCTGAAATTGACGGATCAATAATGATACCATCAACGATATAAAGCGGTGCTTGTGAACGACCACTAGCATTAATGCTAGTTGCTCCACGCAACTGAACAGAAGCAGCATAGCCGGGCTCACCAGTTGATTTAACAACCTTTACACCAGCTGATTTACCGCGAATCATAGATTCTACTGTTGTTGCAGGGGCCATTTCAAGGACCTCCCTATCAATTTTATCAATAGCAAACGGTGTCTTGGTTTTTGTTAGCGCTCCGGCCACTCCTGTGACCATAACTGCATCCATTTTCAAAACGTCATCTTTCAAAGAGAAGTCTTGAGTCCCAGATTCTGTTACTGTGACAGTGGCTTCTCTATAACCAATATATCTAGCAGTAACTTTGGCAGTGCCTAAACCAGCAGGAACTGTTAATGAATAGTTTCCATCTACGTCAGTAGATGTACCAACTTCAGTTCCCTCGACAATTACGTTTGCACCCACCAGCTTATCACCAGTACTAGCATCGGTTACACTACCTGTTATTTTTGCCTGTGCAAGAATTAGTCCAGGTAAAAGGAGTGTTACGACGAATAATGCAATGCTTTTACGCATTTTGNCCTCCATTGTGAATAGTTAAAATGTAAAGGGGGGTCATAAACAAGACCCCCCTTGATAAAGTTTCACGATTGATCTTACTATAATAATAATAAATTGCAAAACATATTTTTACCGACTCTCCTTGGTTTTATATATTATTCGCTCAAAATTTGTAATCAATTTTAAGTAAGGATTAGGCGCTTAATCTTAAAATTTTATAAAAGGATGCTNAATGAGTAAAGCTTTTGTGACTGGGGGGGCTGGACATCTTGGGGCAAATTTAGTTCGACAACTGCTTGAGTCTGGTTGGAATGTCCGCTGCTTAATACATAAAGATTCAAGAGCGCTTGAGGGTTTAACAATAGAAAAGGTCAGTGGAGACCTTTCAAACGCATCGTTGTTATCTAATCAAATGGAGGGTTGTGACGCTGTATTTCATTTGGCTGCTTATGTCGCGGTGGAAGATGTTGATCTGGCTCAAATGAAAAAAATCAATGTTGAGGGGACTCAAAATATGTGTGNCGCGGCTTTAAACTCAAANATTTCTCGATTTATTCATTTTTCTAGTATTCATGCCTTCGAACAACATCCCNTTAAACTNCCTCTCAATGAAGAACGCCCTTTGGCNTGCGNGTCCAATGCCANACCTTATGATCAAAGTAAAGCTCTAGCTCAAAAAACAGTATACGAAGCGTGTAAGCGTGGATTAAACGCAAGCATCTTACACCCGACAGGTGTCCTAGGGCCTTACGACTATAAGCCAAGCCGAATGGGACAAGTACTAATGGATATTATGAATAGAAAAATGCTNTTAACANTTAAAGCAGGATATAACTGGGTGGATGCCCGAGATGTTGCAAAATCAGCAGTAAACTGTGTTAATCATGGGAAAACTGGTCAAAATTATATTTTGTCGGGCAAATGGGCATCGTTTCCTCAAATAGCAAAAATTATTTCAAGTAAATTGAAAATTCGAACAACTTATGCAACATTCCCTCTCTGGACAGCTTATGCTGGCATACCTTTCTCATGGATTAAATCAAAAATAACTGGCAAACGATCGTCCCTAAGCAGAGGGGGGCTTCATGCTTTAGCTGTGCAGTCTAAAGTTATATCAAATGAATTAGCTCAAAAAACATTGGGACATGATCCAAGAGCATTAGAAAAAACAATAAATGATACAATTGATTGGATAAAAAATCATGTTAATTGATCAAGCCCAATACGAATTGACAATATGGATATGGCTAGGGATTGCAGCTTGCACATTTATTCTCCTAATGTTCATCCGTGCTCCATATGGTCGGCATGAGCGTCCTGGGTGGGGACTTCGGATACCAGCACGCCTAGGTTGGGTAATTATGGAATCTCCCTGTATTATTGTCATGACAATATTTTTTGGGATTGGAGTAAGTCGTTGGGAGGCCCTAGACCCAGTTGGTATTACATTTTATATCATTTGGATTACACACTATATCCATCGCAGTTGGGTGTGGCCAGCAAGAGCACATATTACTAGTAAAAAAATGCCAATAAGCATTGCCCTTTTTGCTGTTGGTTTTAATTCTATCAATGCCTGGATCAATGCGGAGTGGGTATACAGTCTTCACTATCCCTATCCAATAGAATGGCTTTATAGTCCACAATTTATTATTGGCGTAGCTGTTTTTATAACAGGGATGGGAATAAATATACATTCAGATAACATATTATTTGGCCTCCGGAAAAAAGGTAATCTTGATTATAAAATACCATATGGGGGTTTATTTAAATGGATATCTTGTCCCAATTATTTTGGGGAAATTATAGAATGGATAGGTTGGGCAATAGCAACCTGGTCTCTAGCCGGGTTAGCTTTTGCAGTATGGGCCCTTGCAAATCTTGTACCACGTTCGCAATCAAATCATCAGTGGTATATCAAATATTTTGAAGAATATCCCAAAGATAGAAAAATTTTGATACCAAAAATATGGTAAAAAGTATTTGCTACAAATTAAATTTGAATTGTAGTATAAAACACACGCGTAAGTAACACGAAAAATAAGTTAGGAGTAAGTTATGCAAAAAGGAAGCGTCAATAAGGTTGTATTAGTTGGACATCTGGGTGGCGACCCAGAAACTCGGTTCACACCATCGGGGGCTGCCGTGGCTAATTTCAATGTAGCGACAAATGAATCTTGGAAAAATTCAGATGGAGAACTCCAAGATAAAACTGAATGGCATCGTTGTGTCATGTTCGGTAAGACTGCTGAATTAGCTGGGGAACTTTTGAAAAAGGGCCAATTGGTTTACATGGAAGGAAAATTACAAACAAGAAATTGGGAAGACAAGGATGGGATAAAACGGTATACAACAGAAGTGGTTTGTGATATGTTCACCATGCTAGGTCGTAAGATGGAAAATGATGCACCCCAGGCTGCACCCGCTTCAAGCGGAGATGAAGGAGATGAAGAGGACGACCTACCTTTCTAACTATTATCCAATTCGATACTATTGCCTTATCATATAAAGGACTTAACAAAATAAATGAACCCTGAAAAATTACAAAATAATTTAAATTTATTTTGGGATGAAGAAATTGTTCCTACCTTGGAAAAATATATTAAAATCCCAAATAAATCCCCTGCTTTCGACCCAAATTGGGAAAGTGCTGGTCATATGGATAAAGTGCTTAAGTTAGCAGAACAATGGATTGAACAACACCGTCCTAAAAATAGCACATTACATATTAAGAGATTAAAAGGGAGAACTCCTCTCATTATACTTGATATCCCTGGAAAAAGAGATGGGAATATTCTCATGTATGGTCATTTAGATAAACAACCTGAAATGGCAGGCTGGGATGAAGGATACGGACCTTGGACGCCTAAAATTGAAGATGAAAAATTGTATGGACGTGGTGGCGCAGATGATGGTTATGCTTTATTTGCATCTTTGGGTGTTGTAAATGCATTAATTGACCAAGATGCTGTATTGCCAAGAATAGTTATATTGATCGAGTTTTGTGAGGAAAGTGGGTCACCAGACTTGCCATACTATATTGATGAATATCAAGATATCATTGGTTCGGTTGATTTGGTTGTATGTCTTGATTCCGGAGCTGGTAATTATGATCAGTTCTGGACGACAGTTTCACTTAGGGGCATGATTGCTTGTGAACTCCGTGTTGATGTTCTTAATGAAGGCGTCCATTCTGGGAGCGCTAGTGGAATAGTCCCATCATCATTTAGAATAGCTAGGCAACTTCTTTCACGTTTAGAGGATGAAACAACAGGCAAAATTAAAGTGGAGGCTCTACATACTAATATCCCCAAGCATCGTTTGGAAGAAATACAAAAAAAGATTGACCAACTGCAAGGGCAAGCAGATTCTTTTCCATGGCATAACAAAATGGAGCCAATGACACAAGACTCAATGGCAGGTGAAATTCAACGAACTTGGGGTCCTACCTTGTCAATTGTTGGAGCTGATGGAATACCTGCAGTTAAAGATGGCGGCAATGTACTTAGACCATACACAACGTTAAAACTCTCCTTCCGCCTTCCGCCTGATATTGATTGTAACAAAGCTATGAATGAAGTCAACACAGTTTTAACAAAAGACCCNCCCTATAATTCTTCAATTAATGTTGATTGGGAAGAGCCTGCAAATGGGNGGAACGCCCCTAAGTTGTCTTCTTGGTTAGATACGGCTATTCAAGATGCGTCTAATACTTTCTATAACAAACCTGCCTTATCGATGGGCGAGGGAGGCACAATACCTTTTATGGCAATGTTAGGTGAAAAATTTCCCGATGCTCAGTTTGTTATTACTGGGGTATTGGGCCCCGAATCTAATGCACATGGCCCAAATGAGTTTTTACATATTCCTTTTGGGAAAAAACTAAGTGCCTGTATTGGGTTTATTCTTAATCAATTCCCATCTTGACTGCCCGAACAAAATTAGACCTATTTAAGCCCAGACCTAAGTGGGTGCGTTACACANTGGGATACGCNGCTTTNTTNTTNGGAATANTAGTTGGNAAAATTAAAGTANAGGGNCGTGATCATATTCCAAAGGAAGGACCATTTATAGTTGTAGCAAATCATTTTAATGTTTCTGAACCTCCTTTTTTTCTTTTTGCACTTCAACGACCAATTAACTTTTTAGTTGCAAGTGATCAGGTAATCGAATGGTACAACTATTGGGCAGTTTGGCTATATGGCTTTATCCCAACAAACCGTACTAATCTTGCCCCATCAACCATAAAAATGGCAAAAAAGGTATTTGNTAATAAAGAAATCTTGGGGGTTTTCCCAGAAGGTGACACTTTAAGTGACCAATTAAGATCGGCAAAACCAGGTGCGGTTTTTTTATCAACTTTAGGGCAAGTGCAAATAGTTCCAATGAGTATATATGGGTTGAAAAAAGGTTTGTGGGATTATATTTTAAGTGGAATCCGCCCAAAAATTTCTATCCATGTTGGGAAACCTTTTGGACCATTTGAACTTCCAAAGGATCGTTCGCAAAAAGAAAATGAGCTGAAATATATAGGTGATGAGATGATGTGTAGAATTGCAGCGCTATTACCAGAAGAATGCCATGGTAAATACAAAAATAATCCTGATGTAAAAAAATATAGATTAGAAAATAATTTGTAAATTCATATTTAATAAAACTAGCGGGGAATTAATAAATGTCTAAATCATTACAAGAATATGCAGTGGTTGTCGCAATTGCTGTTGGATTTTTAGGTTTGATGAGGTGGAATGCCATTAATCAAAACTCATCTTTAGTTGATGGTACCGCAAATGATCATATTGTTGAGAACGAACTGCATTTCAAAAATCTTAGGCAACTTACATTTAGTGGTGAAAATGCTGAAGCATATTTTAGTTCAGANAGTAAAAAACTGATNTTTCAATCTCATGATGGTGATGGCCTTTGTGACCAAATTTATATTATGGACATTAAATCAGGTGAGATTGAATTAGCNTCCACAGGCGATGGNGTTACAACCTGTGGGTATTTTCAATATCCAAATAATAATAAAATTGTTTATGCTTCTACCCATCATGATAATACGTCTTGTCCTCCNCCACCTGATTTTAGCAGAGGGTATGTCTGGAAACTTTATGANGGATATGATATCTTTCGTAGCAANATTGATGGTTCAGATATGGAACAATTAACCCAAACCCCAGGCTATGACGCAGAAGCAACTATCGCACAAGATGGAAGTAAATTAGTTTATACATCTATAATTTCTGGTGATCTTGAAGTTTGGACTATGAATCTTGATGGGACTGATAAACGTATGCTAACAAATAAGTTGGGTTATGATGGNGGACCNTTTTTTAGTCATAATGGTAAAAAAATTGTTTGGCGTGCTTATTANCCAGAGTCTGATAAAGAGATTATAGATTATAATAATTTAATTGCCGAAAGCATGATAAGACCAATGAACCTACAAATTAGAATTATGAATTCTGATGGTACAAATAAAAAACAAATAACATTTAATGATGCTGCCAATTTTGCCCCATACTTTTTTCCCAATGATGAAAGAATCGTTTTTTGCTCAAATATGGCTGACCCAAANGGGCGCGATTTTGATTTATGGGCTGTAAACACAGATGGAACTAACTTGGAAAGAATCACATTTTTTGATGGTTTTGATGGTTTCCCAATGTTTAGCCCAAACGGTAAATACTTTGTTTTTGCGTCAAATCGAAACCAGAAAAAAAATGGGGACACTAATATCTTTATTGCTGAATGGGTAAATTAATTCCATTATTAATATTTGGTTTACTTTTAGGTGAAGATGATCCTGTGCTTTCATCTATCCGACCTGATGCATTAAAAATGGGTATTCCTGAAGAATATTTAAATAAAACATTTTCTCATTCAGGGATAACAGTACATGATAAAATATTAGAGCGTTTTGCTAAACCATATGAAAAGAAAAGTTGGCCAGAATATCGAAAACTGTTTGTAAAAGAGTCTAGAATAAATGAAGGAAATGTTTTTTATAAAAAACATCAAAAAACTTTAGAAGATATTTCAAATAATATAAAAGTTGATGCTTTCTTAATATTAAGTATTGTTGGCGTAGAAAGTAATTTTGGCCGACATAAAGGGAAATTCACGGTTTTCAATTCACTATATACGCAAATTACAAAAATGCCTCGGCGTTCAAAATGGGCACAAAAAGAACTCGTTGCATTCCTAGCGTTATGTTACAAAGATAATATCCCACCACATTCCATTAAAGGTTCATATGCTGGTGCTTTTGGTTATGGTCAGTTTATACCTTCAAGTTTTAATGCCTATGCAATCGATGGAAATAGTGATGGGATAAGGCAGCCTTATATATGGGCAGATGTTTTTGCTAGTGTTGGGAATTATCTTGTAAAGAATGGTTATCCTGTTTCAAATCCATCAAACAATGCACAAGTCTATAAAGCTGTATACGCTTATAATCACGCGGATAACTATGTTAAAGCCGTTTTAGAACTTCGAGATGAACTCAAAAAAAGAATTATTACAAATTAACCTTTAAATCAATTATTATATCACCTCTGCGGACTTTAATATTGATATTTTGGCCTGGATTTAGCTCTCCAAGGCGATACATGTAATCATAAATATTTTTGATATCTTTCCCACCAATCTCAATAATAATATCTCCTTTTTTAAGACCTGCNTTACCTCCCGGCCCATCAGCTCTAGCTCCATCAATTTCTAATCCTTCAACTTCACTGCCATAAGANGGAATAANACCTAAAGTGACCTTAAAGCTACGCCGTGTTTGAGTAGGTGCTTGTGGCCCTGATTCTGTAAAGGTTAGTTGTTCATCAAGTGAATCAATTTTATATATAATATCATGTACCATATCTAAAATTTGTTTTTCACCAACTGCATTAATATGATCCCAATCGTCGCTTGGTTTATGATAGTCTGTNTGAGTTCCTGTAAAGAAAAATAGTACCGGTATATCATTNACATAAAAGCTAGCGTGATCACTNGGGCCATATCCTTCTGNNCTACGNCGCAATNTGATNTGATGATCTGATTCAATTTCATCTAATATTGATTTGAAGCTTGGTGACGTACCTGTCCCTCCTATGGTTACCTTGTTATCNGACATCCGACCGATCATATCCATATTAATCATAGCCGTAACTTTTGAAAGATCAACTGTNGGGTTTTCAACAAAATATTTTGATCCCAGGAGTCCTTCTTCTTCTGCATTGTATGCCATAAAGATAATTGAGCGNTTAATACTACCTGGTTTAGATGATAATTTGGCAGCCAACTCCAAAATCCCTGCTNTACCAGAAGCATTATCATCGGCTCCATTATGAATTNCATCAATATCGGTAGAAAGTGATCCCGAACCTTTGCCNCCATAACCNAAATGATCAAAGTGGGCACCTAAAATTATATATTCATNTTTCAATGTAGGATGAGACCCGGGCAAGATTCCTAAAACATTAGGTATAGATACTCTTTCTTTTTCTAGTGATATAACAGCATTTATATTAGTTTCAATTTCCATTGAATAGGGAGATTCGGTTTCATTGATTTTTGTCTGCAATGATTCTAAACTATCATTTAACAATGAATTAGCTAATGAACGAGATATATGAACAACGGGAATACCAATGGCCGTAGAATTTGGTGTATGTTTTAAAGGNATTAATTCTCCACCATCTTCAAAATCGACAAAGAGAACCCCNGCTGCTTGATTATCTCTTGCAAGCATGGCTTTTTTCCGCAGTGGGTTATGAGAAACAAATTTAGAATGAGGGTGATCACCATCAGGGCCTCCTCGAAGAATCATAACCCAACGATTTTCTACATCTATATTATTGTAATCATCCCAATCTATAGAATCATTAATGGTGTAACCATACCCCACAAATGTTAATCCTCCAGAAACGTTACCATTAGAAGAAAATTCTAGGGGTATATAATCTTTNTTNACATTATANATCTTTTTATTCACAGATAACGTGTTTACTCCCGCCAATTGTATTCCAGTGGTAAAATCAAATGGTTGAGTATACCCATCGATACCGGCGGGTTGAATNCNTANGNTCTTAAATTCATCAATTATATATTTAATTGTCTCTTTAGATCCTTTGGACCCTGGGANTCTTCCCTGACGCTCATCTGCTGACAAATACTTTATGTGATCTAGTATATCTTTCGTTGATATTTCTAAATCTCTATTTTTTATATTTTGATTAGTAAGAGGNTGGCTACAACTAAAAATCGCAGTTATGCTAATCAATATATATATATGCTGTTTCATGGCTGATTTCCCAATGTAAAACACAATGAAATTAGTAANAATCAATATGAATCTGGTGTTAAATGAATTGTAATTTTACACCTAGAAACCTTAATGAAAAAAACGATAACAGATAATATTTATATTAGNGTACANCCNAAGTATTTACCAGAAAGATCTAACCCCTCTAAGCCAATATATTTTTTTTCATATCATATCAAAATAGTAAACCAAGGAAAAGACACCGTACAGTTAAAAAGTNGGTATTGGCATATCACTGATGGGAATGGGAATGTTGAAGAAATTCGCGGACCAGGAGTCGTTGGGAATCAGCCCTATTTAAAGCNGGGTGAAAGATTTGAATACACTAGTTTTTGCCCACTATCTACTGAATTCGGTGTAATGTATGGACATTTNAAAATGATTTGTGATACTGGAAAAAAATTTAATGCAATCATTCAACCATTTCGTTTAACAATCCCTCATTCGGTNAATTAATTCTTTTTTTATCTCATGGATATTAAAACAAAAATAATTGCAACTATTGGTCCCGCCTGTGAAAAGACAGATACACTCCAAGCTATGATGGATGCCGGCGTTAATGCATTTCGGCTGAACATGTCCCATGGAGATAATGTAACTAAAAGAAAATTATATGATCTGGTGAATACACTGAAATTATTTGATGGTCAACGACCTTGTATTTTGACGGATCTAGCCGGGCCCAAAATCCGTATCACCGATGTACTGCCGAACTTAACATTAGAAGCGGGACAATCCATCATGATCACAAACGAAAATGATGCTGATGAAAACCATATCAGTGTAACATCTAATATTGGATTTAAAAATGTTTTTGAAGGGGCAAAAATTTTAATTAATGATGGGCGAATCAAGCTCGAGGTCAAAGAAGCTGTTTCAACCAATACACTTAAATGCGAAACAGTTATTGGAGGGCTTATTGAATCAAGGAAAGGAGTAAACTTTCCAGGNATTACATTGGATGTGCCTACGCTCACCGATCAAGATAAGGTAGATCTCAAGCTTGCATTGGAAATGGGTGCCGATTGGATTGCTCTTTCTTTTGTCCGNNCAGCCACAGATCTGGATGCTGTTTTAACCATTATGGATGAAGTTGGAACACGGAGACCAGTTATGGCTAAGATTGAAAAATGGGAAGCACTAAANNATATTAATGCTATCACTAAATCTTTTGATGCAGTCATGGTCGCTCGAGGAGACCTCGGTGTAGAGATACCTGCAGAACAAGTCCCTTTAGTACAAAAACAAGTTATAGATGTAGCTGGAACTTTCGGAAAACCAGTAGTTATTTCCACACANATGTTGGAATCAATGATGGATAGTCAAACGCCAACTCGGGCTGAGGTTAGCGATATTGCAAACTCAATTTTTGATGGTGTAGATGCNATTTTGGTTACGGGAGAAACAGCTATTGGTAAATATCCTCTTGATGTCATTTCAACTTTGAATCGCGTGATTAAACAAACTGAAAAAGCGACAGATGTACNACGAACTTCCCTCCCAGAAGAAGTCAGTAAAACTGCGGATGCTATCAGCCATGCGGTTTGCGAGATTGCCCTTGATTTAGATATAAATGTCATTATGACCATGACCCATAGTGGGAGTACAGCAAGAATGATTGCTCGCTATCGGCCTTTTGCAAAAGTTTATGCATTAACTCCTTTTGATCATATTATGAGACAACTTCAACTAGTATGGGGTGTAACCCCAATCAAGATTGAAAATTATGAAAACATGGAAATGGTTCCAGACATATGCAAAGGAGTCATAAAAGAATTTCAATTAATTGCCCAAGGAAGTAAGTTTGTAATAACCGGCGGTGTACCAATGGGTNTNGCTGGTACCACAAACTATCTATCTGTTCAAACATTTTAAAATGATGGCTTAGAAGGAGATCCTTATGCAATTAAAACCACTAGGAATATTTTCATTAGCTATNATCATAATATCCGCCCAAGATATCGAANACAACAATCATTGTTGTACGGTACCAGAAGTTTTATACAATAATGATACTCCCGATATAGGAGAGCCTATAGATGATGAAAAAAAGTGGGATATAACTGGTGACCATGGCCCNACAAAAACGTTATCTTTTACCACATCCGAAGGGACGTGGATCAGTTTAGATGTATCCCCCAATGGTCGTGAAATTATATTTGATCTCTTAGGAGATCTTTATACTATGCCCATAAAGGGTGGGCTCGCAACTCGCCTTACCAGCGGTCCTGCATGGGATATCCAGCCCGCCTTTAGTCCNGACGGCAAATCCATTACATTTACTTCTGATCGATCTGGTGGTGATAATATTTGGATCATGGATAAGGATGGCTCCAATATTAAACAGGTATCAAAAGAAAAGTTTCGACTACTTAATAATCCTGTGTTTACAGTTGACGGGCAATATGTAATTGCTCGTAAGCATTTTGTTAACACACGCTCCTTGGGGGCAGGTGAAATNTGGCGTTACCATATCAGCGGGGGNAGTGGTATCAATTTGAACGATCGAAGGAACTGGCAGCATGACGGTGGTGAACCTGATGTAAGCCCTGATGGACGTTACCTCTACTATTCCCAGGATGTAAGTCCCGGGAATTATTATCAATATAACCGGGACCCATATGGTACAATCTACGCTATNCATCGCATTGATTTTGAAACGGGTGAAAAAACGACTGTAACTGCTGGTCCAGGGGGCGCTACCACTCCTCAGGTATCTCCTGATGGAAATTATTTGGCTTTCGTTCGTAGAGTTGGTCTTAAGACTGCTTTGTTCATCAAAAATTTGGAAACGGGTAACGAACAAATGCTCTATGATAATCTCAATAGAGATGCTCAAGAAACCTGGGCAATTTTCGGTGTTCATCCAGGATTCAGTTGGACCCCAGATGGGAAAAATATCATCATAACTGCTAAGGGTGGATTTTGGAATATCTCTGCATCCAGCGGGAAGGCTAAACCCATCCCTTTTACAGCAGAAATAAATATGGATATTACCACGCCTCATATCATAAAAAATGAAGTTGGTGCTGACCAATTCAAGATTAATGTTTTACGTCAAACTCGGGTCAGCCCCGATGGAAAGAAGGTGGTGTTCAATGCGCTGGGGAAACTATACATAGCTAATGTGGATGGATCTGGTAGAAAGCTTTTAACTAAACAGCATAATGGACTGGAGTATACCCCAGAGTGGTCTCCAGATGGGAAACAGATTGCTTTTACTACCTGGTCAGATACAAATAGGGGACAAATCGCAATTGTTAGTAGCAATGGGGGTAAGCCCAAGTTCTTGAAACTTGACAAAGGCCATTACTTCGATCCATCCTGGTCTTCCGATGGAACTCACCTTGTGTATCGGAAAGGCGGAGGTTCATGGATCCGTGGCAGGGATTATGGTGCAGATACTGGAATTTATACCATCAAAATTAAAGGGGGCAAACCCCAGTTTGTAAGTAAAGCTGGCGATGAGCCTCGATTTACATCAAAAGATTCTCGAGTTCTACTCATGGGAAAGGAGAAAGGTAACAGTGCATTGTATAGTGTGGATATGAATGGGCAAGACCGTCGTGTGCTAGCAACATCAAAATATGCAAACCGAATTATTCTTTCACCAAATGAAAATTGGATTTTGTTTGATTATCGTTTTCATATTTATACTGCACCATTTTCAAAGATTGGTAAAGCTATTGATCTTGGTCCAAAATCATCCAGCGTACCCGTCAAACAAATAACAAAAGGTAGTGGTTTTGAGCCCCATTGGAGTGATAATAATTCTGCCCACTGGACTTTGGGATCTGAACTATTCACAGTTGATCTGAAAGATATTTTTACCTTTGTTCCTGGTGCGCCAGACTCACTTCCTGATCCAAAAGAATCTGGTGTGAACCTGGGTTGGATAACCAAATCACCTTCTCCAAAAGGAATAGTCGCTATCACCGGTGCAACCATCGTTACTATGGTTGACAATGAGGTGGTTGAAAATGGTGTGATCATTATTGATAATAACCAGATAACACAAGTAGGTAACAGTAATACAAAAATTCCAAAAAACGCTAAAATAGTAGATGCTTCTGGAAAAACCATTATTCCTGGATTGATAGATGTTCACGCACATATGGGTCTTGAATGGGATGGGCTTTCATCTGAACAGAACTGGCGTTATCTTGCAAACCTGGCATTTGGTGTAACAACTACACATGACCCAAGTCGAGATACGGAAATGGTTTTTGCCAATTCGGAACTCCAGAAAGCTGGAAAAATTCTCGCGCCGCGAATCTATTCTACTGGTACTATACTATATGGAGCAGTTACTGGGTTTACAACAGAGGTAAATTCATTGGAAGATGCAAAGCGAGCCTTGAAACGTATAAAAGCATTTGGCGGTTTCTCTATTAAATCTTATAACCAGCCACGTAGGGAACAGCGTCAGCAGATTTTGAAAGCCGCACGAGAGATGGATATGTTTGTCTATCCGGAAGGAGGCTCTACTTTCCAACATAATCTAAATATGTTGGTTGATGGTCATACTGGTATAGAACATTCAATACCTGTTTCTCCATTGTATAAAGATGCTCTGAGGCTATATGGTGAGAGCGGCGTTGGTTATACGCCAACACTTATTGTGAGCTACGGTGGTATATGGGGTGAGAATTATTGGTATTCAAAAATGAATGTTTTTGAACATCAGCATCTCCAAGGATTTTTCCCACAGGAGATGTTAGATCAAAGACGGCGGCGAATGAAAGTGGAAGAAAACGACTGGAACCATATTGAAAATGCAAAGGCAACTAAAGCCCTTTCAGATGCCGGTGTAAGAGTTAATAACGGTGCACATGGCCAATTGGAAGGATTAGGCGTACATTGGGAAATGTGGATGTTAGCCCAAGGAGGCATGAGCCCCTTAGAGGCCTTAAGGGCATCTACTTTAAACGGTGCAGAATATTTGGGTATGGGTAAATATTTGGGGAGTATCCAAGAAGGAAAACTGGCTGACTTGGTTATTCTTGCAAAGAATCCTTTAAATAATATCCAAAACTCAGATTCCGTAGAAATGGTAATGATAAATGGAAGACTTTATGAAGCAAAGACCATGAACGAAATCATAACGGGCAGTGCGAAACGTTTGCCCCATTGGTGGGAAAAATGAATTTTAGATTGCAATTAACTAACATAAAAATATGTATAAATACTAAAAGGAAATAAAATGAGAATACTTAAACATTTTTTATTGATTTCAATTATTTTGTTTATCTCGAGTTGCAGTAATGATGCTGCCCTTAAAAAACGCGCTTACGAACTGGCCCAGAAATTTATCATTACTGATGGGCATATAGATGTGCCCTGGCGCCTAAATGATGGTTATGAAGATCTTTCTGTGCGTACAGAAACTGGGGATTTCGATTATGTCCGTGCTAAAGAAGGTGGTCTGGATGCTCCATTCATGTCAATTTATGTACCATCTGCATATCAGGAAACCGGTGGTGCTAAGGAAAAAGCTGATTCTCTCATTGATTTAGTCAATCGAATTGCAAATGACCACCCCGATAAATTTGAAGTGGCCACTAGTGTGGCCGATGTAAACCGCATTTTTGCTAATGGTAAAATTGCTCTTCCTATGGGAATGGAAAATGGTGCACCACTTTTGGATGACCTAAACAACGTACAATATTTTTATGATAGGGGAATCCGGTATATAACTCTTACGCACGGGAAAGATAACCTCATCTGTGATTCGTCTTATGACACTACTCGTACCTGGGGTGGTCTTAGCCCTTTCGGACGCAAAGTAGTAAAAGAAATGAATCGAGTAGGTATCATGGTAGACATCTCACACGTAACTGATGAAGTTATTAATCAAGTTATGGACATGACAGATGTCCCAGTGATTGCTTCTCATTCATCATGCCGATATTTTACTCCTGGTTGGGAACGAAACATGGGAGATGATGAAATTCGTAGACTCAAAGATAATGGAGGAGTAATTCAAATAAATTATGGGTCATCATTTGTCACACAAGCTTCACAAGATAAAAGGACTGCAAATGCAGAAAAAATAAAAGCTTACGCTGAAGAAAATGGTTTATCTGCTGAAGACGAAGCATTACTGGATTACGCCAAAAAGGTGAATAAACAAAACCCAATGTATGCAGACATCACAGAGGTTATTGATCATTTTGATCGTGTGGTTGAATTAGCGGGTATTGACCATGTTGCTATAGGTTCAGATTATGATGGAGTTGGAGATTCTTTGCCTTATGGTTTGAAAGATGTCGCCTCTTATCCTAATCTCATTTATCATCTTTTAAAACGAGGTTATTCAGAGGAAGATATTGAGAAAATATGTTACAAGAATATTTGGCGTGTTTGGTCATCTGTGGAGGAAGCCGCACAAAAATAAGTTTTATATGAAACAATACTTAAAATTTCTAATCCTATTGAAAAACTAATAGTTGAAGAATATAATCGGGTGATAAATTAAACGAATTTCCCTTTTAGCCCTTCTCCTACAAACTATATAAAAGCGTATCGTATCATCAAATCAGTTTTGATATAACTTTTTTACCCAACTCGCTTCTTCTTCAGACAAAGCAAAACCCAATGATGATGCAGATTCGACTTGTTTCGTATTTCGCTGACCAAGCAAAACACAACCAGTAGGTGAATCAGTTAATAGTGCATCAACTAAGCCGTGCATTACGGGCTCTAAATGGTCAGAGAACTTTGACTCCAATTCGGACTTATTAAGTTTCATTTGATCAATAATATCCTGATCGACAAAATCTTTTACTCTTGTTCTAAAGTCTCCAGCTTCAAAAACTGTAGGCTCACTATATTTTCCAGTTAACAATCCATGTTTGATTGGAGAAAAGAAACAAACACCCAAATCATTCGAATCAATAAAGTCTTTAAGGCCAGTCTCGCTATAGGTATCATCCATAACGTTTCTATAAGGTTGAATCACGTCGGGATTACAAGGTTTTATATAATCCATTATTTTTTTCAATGACCAATCAGAAAGACCAATAAATCTTGTTTTTCCTTCTTCCTTAAATCGATAAACAACTTCAAGTGCACTATCAAAATATTCATTGTTTTTTCCAAAATTGCAGTGATGTAAATACATTAAATCAACATGATCAGTTTTTAAATTTTTTAATGATCTTTCCATATTGGTTTGCATATGCTTTGGATGATACCAATAATCATATGGACCCATATCCCAACCAACTTTTGTTGGTAAAAATATTTCGTTTCTGGGTACATCTCCCCATATACTTCCGATAATCTTTTCAGAATGTCCATCACCATATACATCTGCGGTATCCCAGTGATTTATTCCTAATTCATAAGCTTTAATTAATGCTTCTGTACTGTCTTTATCATCTTGTCCTGACCAACCAACGGGATTATCTCCACTTAAAGTATTGGGTCCACCATAGGACCAAGTACCAAGACTAATTCTTGAGACCTTTTCTTTAGTTCTGCCTAGTGTTACATATTCCATTATTATTCCAATTAATGTATAGGTATAAATTAAGAAGGATTAAATTTTATTATGTCAAAACCATTTGAAATCATTGATATTGGACATAGGGGCTTTACCATAGATGAAGCGCTATCTGAGCTTGAAGCTAAAGTTAGTGAATGTGTTTTCCAGGGTAAAATTCGCTCAATAAAAATAATCCACGGTCACGGGTCGGGGGCATTACAAAAGGGAGTCAGAGATTGGTGCAAAAGTTACGATGGTCGTTTTCAAGGTGTAATATATGGAGAAGATTATGATTTATTTAATCCACTCGCGGCAGCTATGAGGGCCGATTGTAGATCCCCATCAGACCCAGATCTTGGTCGTAACAATAGTGCAGTTACATATCTTTGGCTGTGGTAACCTTTGAGAAAAAAATAGTTTAAATTAAATTCAACACAACTTTATGCCAGAACAAACAAATAAATATGATCATTTGTTCAAAAATGTAGTCTCGAATTCAATGGGCGGGATAAAAATATTTAGTTCAAAAGACAAATACAAAAAACCACAAGAATATAATAATGTAACAAATTTAGAAAATGGTATTTGGGAAAAGCTATTTATCAATATAGAACCATTGATTGATCAATATGTATGTAAAGAATATTTACTTGGGATGCGAACATTACCTATCCCAAAGGATCGATTCCCAGAATTTGATTCTATTTCTCCATTAGTTGAAAACTCAACTGAGTGGCAGCTAGCCCCTGTTGCTGGGTTTTTAGATGAAACCTTATATTTTTATCTCAATGCAAATCGGAAATTCCCTGTTACTGACATTATTAGGCAATCGCCCAGATTTGATGAAAAATATACCGGGGTTAAGATTGAAAATGAAGCTGGCTATGTTCCAGAGCCTGACATTTTTCATGATATACAAGGTCACATACCATTTTTAATGAATAAGGATTATGCCGATTTCATGCATGACATTGGTATTCTTGGGTATGAAATACTAAATGATGAACGAGGTTTGGGAAAAGATTTAGTGTATCATAATCTGAAGCGACTTCAAAATTTTGCCTGGTGGACTTATGAGTTTGGTTTGATTCAAAATGATGGGATCACTGACAAGTTTCGTCGACACTCAAATGATATAGATTATGAAATCTACGGAGCGGGTATAGTCTCATCTTACGATGAAACATTGAATGTTGTTGGGTGTGCAAAAAATGAATTAAAAACTTCTGAGTTTATTCCTTATGACATTGAAGAAATAGTTATGACATGTTTTGATTATTCTTC